>DATJXQ010000156.1:0-21903 GCA_035500015.1 Steroidobacteraceae bacterium | reverse complement strand
AACCAGCCGGATCAGGAAGGCCTTCACCATGCTGCCAGCCGTCCCGTGCCTGACGCTGAACAAGCTGCAGAGACGGACTTGCCGGTATTCGGCCGTTCCCCGCCCCGCGGTCCTGCTGATGATCCTGGGGTTTGTGCTGTCGAGTCCCGCCGTATCGCCCGCTGCGCCCGCCGCCAATCCACTTGCCCGGCCGACACCGCCAAAAATCAATGGCGTTACCACGCTGGACTGGGAAGACCTGCTTCCCGAGAACGAGCAGTTTGCCTTCAATGCGGATCCCGCTCCGATCCACAACTATCTGGGCGAAGCGGCTCCCGCCGCAAAACAAAGTGGATCATCGGTGACGGTTTCCAGATTCAACGGCGAAGTGGTCAAGGTGCCGGGGTTTGTTGTCCCGCTCACGATTACCCCGGATGGAGTAGTCAGCGAGTTCTTCCTGGTCCCTTACTACGGCGCATGCATCCATGTCCCCCCACCTCCACCCAACCAGATCATCTACGTGAAAATGGCCCGGGGTTTCCAGCTCAAGAGCATCTACGATGCGCTGTGGATCACCGGCGTCCTCCATACAGATTCCATGACCAGCCGCATGGCCACCGCCGCATATTCGCTCGCCGGCCAGAAAGTCGAGCGGTATGTGTATTGAACCCAGCCGGCGCAGACCAGCGCGTTGCCGGCATTTTGGTCCGGCGGCCTTTATCCTGCCGCCATTATTTGTTACCGTATAACCATGCTGCGGCAAATCGGGCAGTTGACAGGAAATCCAGGTCGGGGGCTGCAACCATGAAAAAGATGTATCTGGCGGGCATTGCCTGTCTCGTTCTCGGCGCATGCGCCGACTTTCGACCTCCCGAGTTTGCGGCGGTCAGCGCTGCAGATCGCTACTACGGGCCGCCATCCCTGTTCATGGGGTCCAGGTATTCCAGTGTCGAAACCTGGACCTTCCGGAACAGCCCGTCCCTGAACACCGACGCGCACGCTTACATGGATGAACCCGAGATCAATATCCAGCGGCTGATCGCCCCCCAGCGCTTCTGAGGCGCGGGCCGCTACGCCGCCAGGTTCAGCGGCTTGGGCCTTCCGACTGCGTAACCCTGCACGTAATCAACGCCGACGCTGCGCGCCGCATCCAGGCCCGCGGCGTCCTCCACCTGCTCGGCGATCACCTTGAAGTTCAGCGAACGCGCCAGCTTGATGGTGGCGGCCACCATCGCCTGGTTCACGCTGTCGCGCGCCAGGTTCTGCATGAAGGAGCCATCGATCTTCAGGTAATCCATCGGCAGGTTCTTCAGCGAGGAGAAGGAGCCGAGGTTGCTGCCGAAATCGTCCAGCGCGAACTGGCAGCCCATGCCGTGCAGCACGCCGACGAAGCGCCGCGCCGCGTCCAGATCCGACGCCACCGCGCTCTCGGCAATCTCGAAGCACACCTGCGCCGGCTCCACGCCGCTGCGGTCGAAGCATTCCACGACGAAGTCGAGGAACTGGCCGTCGGCCAGCGTCTGGCCGGAGATGTTGATCGCGATCGAACTCTGCGCGGACAGCGCGATGGCGCCGCGCCCCAGCGCGGTGAGCGTGGTCTGCACCACCCAGCGGTCGACCAGGCCCATCAGGCGATAGCGCTCCGCCGCGCGCACCAGTGCCGCCGCCGACAGCTCGGCGCCCTTGCCATCGGCCAGGCGCACCAGTACCTCCATCGCCGGGCCACGGCCGTCGGCACCGTAGGCCGGCACGATGGGTTGCCAGAACAGGCGGAAGCTGTGGTCGCGCAGCGCGGCCTGCAGCAAGCGCAGCCAGCGCAGGTCGCCGCTCTGGCGCGCCGCGACCTCATCGCGCGCCGAGTACACGGCCACCTTGCCCATGCCCTGCTTCTTGGCCACGTAGCAGGCCGAGTCGGCGGCGGCGATGGTTTCCTCCAGCGAGCCGCTGTCGGGCGCCAGCTCCACCAGGCCAATGCTGGCGCCGATATGATGGATCTGCTCCTTCCACACGAAGCGGTGCTGCGCCACCACCCCTGCCAGGTCCTCGGCGATCTGCCGGCCGCGCTCCAGCGGGCAGCCCGGCAGCAACAGCGCGAACTCATCGCCGCCGACGCGCGCCACCACGTCCGAGTCGCGCACCGCCTCGCGCATCAGTTTGGCCACCTCGCGCAACAGGCTGTCGCCGGCCTGGTGACCGTCGCTGTCGTTCACCGCCTTGAAATGGTCCAGGTCGATGTAGGCGAGCACGTGCCGGGCATCGCCGTGGTGCGCGGTTTCCAGCACCTCGGCCAGCCGCCGCTCGAACTCGCGGCGGTTGACCAGGCCGGTCAGCGCATCATGCGTGGCCTGGTAGGACATCTGCCGGGTGATGCCGCGCACTTCGGTGACATCGTGCAACAGCACCACGACGCCGGTGATCTCTTCGGCCGCATTGTCGCGGCTGCGCAGCGGCGAGGCCGTCAGCTCGATGGAACGTTCGGCGCCGGCGTTGCGCGCCAGCAGGAAGGCACGGCGACCGGAAGCCACGGTGGTCGTGCCCTGCAATGCCAGCTCGATCGGATCCTTCAGCAGCTTGCGGTCGGTCTCATCGACCAGCTTGATGACCGTTTCCAGCGGCTGGCCGATGAGCGTCCTGGCGTCGACGCCCAGCAGCGCCGTCGCTGCCGGATTGGCATAGTCGATATGGCCGTTCGCTTCGGTGGTCAGCAGCGCCTCCCCGATGGACTCCAGCGCCAGGCGCGCGCGCGAACGACCGCCCAGTTCGAAGATGCCCGTGCCGCCGGTGAACACCGGCGAGGTCATGGTCGGGATCACCTCCACGCCGGTGATCAGCAGCGCCGGCCGGCCGTCGAAGTCGGTGCGCGTCAGGCCCACTTCCAGTCTGCTCAGCTGGCCCTGCGAGCCGAGCAGGTCCACCTCGAAACGCATCGGGCTGGATTCACCGGCCAGGCCGCGTGCGAGACTGCCCGCCACCAGCTCCGCCTGGTCCGGCGGCACGAACTCCGGCAGCGAGCGGCCGATGATCTGGGGCTGCTCCATTCCCAGCAGCCCCGCGAACTGCGGATTCGCATACAGAATCGACTCGGCGTGCACCAGCACTACTTCGTGCACCCGCTCCGCCACCAGTCCGAACAGGTTCCCGGGCGTGACCGCATCGCGCGTCTGCAAGCCTTGGGCGGCCTCGGTGGCAGCTTGCAGCTTCCCGGCCAGGATCCTGGCGCGGCGCAGCCCCGCCTGCCACAAGGCGAGCAGAATCACTGCCGCCAGGGCCAGGATGAGGTTCAGGACACCCGCTGGGGACATGTCATGCGCAAACAGTGATGAGATGGTGCAGGCATGGAACGTTGCAGAATAGCGTAGTCGCCGGATGGCGACGCCCAAGTTCGACATAAGGTTTCGCTGTCGATTCGCCGCTGGCGTAGAGTAAAAAGATCAGCTACCTGATACTCTGGCGCCCCCGGCCGCAGCCTGGTTGATCCATGTCCACCACTTCAGTCGCCCGCACCCAGATGACCTACCAGCAGATCCGTGCCTGGTCGGTCCTGCCAGCCGAAGTGCTGGCCGTGTTCGAGCGCCTGCCGCGGGAGGATTTCGTGCCCGCAGCCTGGAGTGGCGCGGCCTACGCCGACCTGGCCATACCGCTCGGCGACGGCCAGCACATGCTCACGCCCAGCCTCATCGGCCGCATCCTGCAAGCCGTGGCGGTGCGCCGCTCCGACCGCGTGCTCGAAATCGGCACCGGCTCCGGCTATCTCACTGCCTGCCTCGCCCTGCTCGCGGGCTGGGTGCACAGCCTCGAGATCCGGCCGGGGCTGGCGCGACGCGCGCGCGCGAACCTGCATGTGGCCGGCATCGGCAACGCCGAGGTCGAGGAAGTCGATGCATTCGCCTGGCAGCCGGTGCGGCCGTCCTGGGACGTGATCGTGCTGACCGGCTCGCTGCCGCATCCCGACCCGCGCTTCGAAGCGCTGCTGGCGCCGCAGGGACGGCTGTTCGTGATCACCGGCAAGGCACCGGCCATGCAGGCCCGGCTGATACACAAGGACCACGCACCGCGCGAAGCGCGCAGCCTGTTCGAGACCGTGGTGGATCCGCTGGATTATCCCGCCGCCGCTGCGCGTTTCGAGTTCTGACACGGCGGGGAACCCGTGGCGGCCGGGCCGCTCTTATTTACCAAACCAACGATACAAGTGTTCGGGAACAGCTTCATGAAACGCGCAACATCCTGGCCTGTCGCCTCGGTCCTGCTGGCTGCATCACTGCACGCCCACGGCGCCGACCTGCTGTCGGTGTACGACCAGGCGCTGCAGAACGATCCCCAGATACGTGCCGCCGATGCCACGCGGCTGGCACAGCGCGAATCCCGCCCGCAGGCGCTCGGTGCGCTGCTGCCGCAGATTTCCGGCAGCGCCGGCATCACCCGCGACCAGAACGACAGCAGCCTCGCCAGCACCTTGCCGACGGCCGACAACGGCTGGACCACCACCAGGAACTGGGGCCTGTCGCTGCGGCAGAATGTCTTTTCCTGGCAGAACTGGGTGGCACTGCGCTCCGCCGACCACCAGGTGGCGCAGGCCGAAGCCGATTACCTCGCGCAGCAGCAGTCGCTCGCGCAGCGCGTGGCGCAGCAGTATTTCGCGGTGCTGGAGGCGCAGGACAACCTGCGGGCGCAGCAGGCCGCGCGCGATGCCTACGCCAGCCAGGCCGATGAGGCGCAGCAGCGCTTCGACGTCGGCCTGATCGCCATCACCGACGTGCAGGAGGCCAAGGCCGCGCGCGACAACGCCGCGGCGCAGGTCATCGCGGCACAGCGCGCGCTGTCGAGCGCCGGGCAGCAGCTGCGCGCCACCATCGGCCGCGAGCCGGCCGCGCTGAACGAACCCGGCGAGGACATGCCGCTGAAATCTCCCGATCCGGCCGACATCGAGGCCTGGGTGAAGACCTCGCTGGAACAGAATGCCGCACTGATCTCCAGCCGCCTGGCCGCGGACATCGCCCGCGACGCGGTGCGCAGCAGCGAGGGAGGCCACATGCCCACCCTCGACCTGGTGGCCGGCGACACGCATTCGGACGTGAAGAACGACTTCAGCTACAGCACCAGCGGCAAGTCGATCGGGCTGCAGCTCTCCGTGCCCATTTTCAGCGGCGGCGTCACGCAGTCGCGCGTGCGCCAGAACCAGTACCTGTGGATCGCCGCGAAGGACCGCCTGGAGGGCACCTCGCGCGACACCGAGCGCCAGGCGCGCGATGCGTATCTCGGCGTGACCAGCGACATCGTGCGCGTGCAGGCGCTGCGCCAGGCGCTGGAATCCAGCCAGACCGCGCTCGATGCGACCCAGGCCGGCGTGAACGTGGGCACCCGCACCGAGATCGACCTGCTGAACTCGCGCCAGCAGCTGGTGCTGGCGCAGACCAATTACTCGGCGGCCAAGTATTCGTATCTGAACGACCTGATTGCGCTGCGTCTGGCCGCCGGCAACCTCGACCGCGGCACGCTCGAGGAAATCAACCGCCTGCTGACGGTCACCACACCGCCGCCCGGCACGCCGGCCGCGGCGCCCGCGCCCGCGGCCACGCCGGCGCAATAGCGCTTCAGCGCGGCAGCAGCCGCTCGATCAGTTCCAGGGCGTGCGGAGAGGCCGGCGGATCGGCCGCCGCTGCCGTCCTGGCCTGCGCGCCGCGCAGGCGCGCGGCCACGGGATCGCGCAGCAGAGCATCCAGCGCGGCCGCCAGCTCGTCCGCGTCACGCACAATGGTCAGCCCGCTGCAGTCCCGCAGGCGGCGGGCGATTTCCGGCGCGCCGGCATCATGCGGACCGGCGAGCACGGGCTTGCCATGCATCGCGGGTTCCAGCAGGTTGTGGCCGCCCGCCGGCACCAGGCTCCCGCCGACAAACGCGGCATCTCCTGCGGCATACCAGACCGGCAATGCGCCCATCTCATCGATGAGCAACACATCAATCGTGGCGAGGTCGGACTGCGGCGGCTGCGTGCTGCGCGCGACGGCGAATCCGGCGGCGGCGGCTTCGCGCGCGACCGCATCGAAGCGCTGCGGATGTCGCGGCGCCAGTGCCAGCAGCGGCGGCGGGTCGCCGCGCCGGCGCGCGCCGATCAGCAATTGCCGCTGGGCGGCGAGGCAGATCGTTTCCTCGCCGGCGTGCGTGCTGCCGGCTATCCATAGCGGCCGGTGCGCCGCCCAATGGTCCCGCCAGGCAGCCGCCAGCTCGACCGTGCCGGCAGCCGGTCCGCCTTCCGACTTGAGGCTGCCGCCGACGCTCACCGCCTGCGGCGAGGCGCCCAACTGCAGCAGCCGCGCGCGATCCTGGCCGGTCTGCGCCGCAATCGCCCCGAAGGCGCGCACCGTGTCGCGCATCAGGCCGGGCGCCCAGTGCAGATAGCGGCTCAGGGACCGGGACGACAGTCGTGCGCTGACCAGCACCAGCGGTACTCCGGCGCGGCTCGCCGCCGCCAGCAGGTTGGGCCACAGTTCCGTCTCGACGAACACGCCGATGCGCGGCTGGCTGGCGCGCAGGAAACGGCGCACCGCACCAGGCAGATCCCATGGAGCGGCCTGCAGCACGAGTGCGCGCGCATCCGGTCCCGCAGAACCCATCCACCCGCCATACAGCTTGCGGGCCTGCGCCAGGCCGGTGGGCGTGCCGACCGTCAGCAGCAGCGGCAAACCGCGCTGCTGCAACATCTGCAGCAGCGGCGCGAGCGAACGCACTTCTCCCACGGAGGCGGCGTGCAGCCACAGCGGGTGGTCATCGCAGCGCGGGAGCCCCATGCCCAGCCGCGCAGCGAGGTTGCCGCGGGCGGCGCCCGCGTGCCGGCCCTTCCACAGGAACCACAGCAGCGCACCGGGCAGCGCGCAGTACAGCAGCAGCGAGTAGCAGCGACGTGCCAGCGACATGCGGCTTTCAGAGCCACGCCGCCAGCAGGCATTGCCATTCGGCTGCGCCGCAACGCCGGCTGCGCCGGGTGTCGTCGAGCGCATCCAGCGAGCGGCGCAGGCGCGCGAGATTCGCGTCGCGCCACAGGCCGGGACGGCGCCGGCGGGCGCGGTCGAAGTCCACCAGGAATACCTCCTCGTCGTTGCGCAGCAGGATATTGTGCGCATTGAGGTCGGCATGGCAGAGGCCATGGTCGTGGAAGCGCCGGATGCAGCGGCCCACGGCCTGCCATCCAGCCAGGCTCAGCTCGCCCTGATCCAGGCGCGCCGCCAGCGAATATGTGCCGGGCAGCTGCAGGGTGATGAGGTCGGCGCGGTACGTCGCTCCCGATCGCAGGTAGCGCGCGGCGACCGGCGCGGGCACCGGCAATCCGGCCGCGTGCAGCTCCAGCAACACGCGCAGCTCCGCCACCGGCCGGGCGCGGGATTCGCCCAGCCACAGATAGTCGTCATGGCTGAAGAACGCGGCGAGGCCGCCGCGGCGATAGTGCCGCAGCACGTAGCGCTGGCCCCGATGCTCGAATACCAGCGCCGTTCCGCGCCCGCCGTACTTGCCGACCACGGCGCCGCGACTGATCCAGTAACGCGGCTCGAACCACGGCGCGCCGACTTCACTCCCGAACGCCGCGGCGGTGAACCATGCGCCGTGGCCAGCCGGACCGCGCAGCGCGGTACGCCGCAGCTGCTCAGATCGCGGCCCGTCACGATTCAGCAAGGCCGCCATGCCGTGCAGGTGGACGCGGCCGGGATCAGCGGCGCAGCGTGTATTCGGCGCCGCAGTAAGGGCACTTGGCGCTGCCGGTTTCCTCGATGGGCAGATACACGCGTGGATGCGAGTTCCACAGGGTCATCTCCGGCATCGGGCAGGACAGCGGCAGATCCGCTTCCTCCACCTCGTAGGTCCTGGATGCATTGGCCTGCAACAGCGCGGATTGGGACATGGCCCGGATTATACGGGCTCCTCCATCGTGGCGTGCCAGATCGCCGCCACCGCGGCGCGGTCCGCCGCGTACTGCCCCGCCTCGACCGGTCCGTCCAGCCCCTCCAGCGCGCGTCGATGGGCCGTACGCCGGTAATACTGGTAGGCGCGCACCAGTACATCGACGGTTGCCTGCGGCACCAGCGCCGCGGATGCCACGGATTCGAGCTGGCGGATGGTATCCGGATAGTGCACGACCGGGGGATATTCGGCTGCCCAGCGCAACGCCCAGTACTGCGCCAGGAACTCGATGTCGGCGATGCCGCCGCGGTCGTGCTTGAGATCGAAGCGGCCCTCGCCGCCCTTCGCGAGCTCGCGCCGCTGGCGTTCACGCATGTCGCGGATCTGTTCGCGCAGGTCGGCGCGGCGCACCGCGTGCTCCAGCACCTCCACGCGCACCGCCTCGATGCGCGCCATCAGCGCCGCGTCACCCGCCACCGCGCGCGCATGCAGCAGCGCCTGGTGCTCCCAGGTCCAGGCTTCCCCGAACTGGTAACTGCGGAAGGCCGCGATGCTGGTGACCAGCATGCCGCCCTTGCCCGAGGGACGCAGCCGCACGTCGATCTCGTACACCCTGCCCGCGGCAGAGTGCACGGTCAGCAGGTGGATCAGCCGCTGCGCGTAACGCAGGAAGAACACCTGGTTGTCCACCGGCGTGGCGGCGTCGGTCTGCTGCCGCTCGCCGGTACTGTCGTGCAGGAACACCAGGTCGAGGTCCGAACCATAGCCGAGCTCGTAGCCGCCGAACTTGCCGTATCCCAGCGCCGCGATCGCCACCGCCCGCGGCCTGCCATCCTCTTCGCAGCGCGGACTGCCGTACTGCGCAGCGGTCTGGCGCAGTGCCAGCGCCATCGCCTTCCCGAGGATCACCCCGGCGATCTCCGTGAGCCGGTCGCTCACCTGCATCAGCGGCAGGCGCCCGAACAGGTCCGCCAGCGCAACGCGGAACACGGCTGCCTGCTTGAAACGCGCCAGCTGTTCCACTTCGCGCTCGACGTCGTCGGCGCCCACCTCTGCCAGGCGGGCGGCAAGTTCCGCCGTGAGCGCCGTGCGGCCCGGCAGCTCATCGAGCCAGCGCTCATCCAGCAGCTCATCCAGCAGCGCGGGATTGCGCGCCAGCTGTCCGGCGAGGAAATCCCCCTGCCGCGCGACCTCCAGCAGGCGTTCGCGCGCGCGCTGGTTTTCCACCAGCAGCGAGAAATACGCCGAGCGCAGGCCGATGGCTTCGAGGATGTCGCAGATCCGGCGCAGCGCATCGGAGTCGCGCGCAGCCTGGTGACCGGCCAGCAGCAGCTCCAGCAGCTGCTTCAGCCGCCGCCTGCCGATTTCGTCCAGCCGGCGCAGGCGCGGCCCACCGACCAGGGATTCCAGCCGCGCCAGCAGGGCCGGGCCATCCTGCGCCAGCTGCGCGAGCTGGTCGGCGAGCACCGCGCGGCCCAGTGCCGGTTCCCACAAGGGCGCGAGGTCAAGGGCCGCGCCGGGCCGTGAGCCGCCCTCGCCGAACAGCGCCGCGAAATGCGCCTCGACGCGCGCACGATGCAGGTGGAACTGTGCTTCCATCGCGGCGGCATCCGCAAAGCCCAGCGCCGCGGCAATGCGCGCGCGCGCGACCGGCTCCTGCGGCAGCTCGTGGGTCTGTGCATCGTCGAACATCTGTACGCGGTTCTCGAGCAGGCGCAGGAAATCGTAGGCGCACTGCAACTCCGCCACGGCGGCGGCCGGCAGCAGGCGGCTGCGCGCCAGGCGCGGCAGCACCGCCAGCAGCGAAGGCTCGCGCAGCGAGCCATCCTGCCCGCCGCGCACCAGCTGGAAGGCCTGCACGATGAACTCGATCTCGCGGATGCCGCCCGGCCCGAGCTTGATGCTGCCGGCGCGGTCGCGGCGCCGCACCTCGCGTCCGATCAGCGCCTTCATCTCGCGCAGCGACTCGAACACCCCGAAGTCCAGGTAGCGGCGGTACACGAAGGGCCGCAGCATCTGCTCGCGCAGCGCGTCGAAACGGTCCACCTCGGTAAGCGCGCGCGCCTTGATCCAGGCATAGCGCTCCCAGTCGCGGCCGTGCGCCTGCAGGTAGTCCTCGAGGAAGGCGAAACTCGCGACCAGCGGGCCGGATTCCCCGAAGGGCCGCAGGCGCATGTCGACGCGGAATGCGAAGCCGTCCTCCGTGACCTGGTCCAGCAGGCGGATCAGCAGCCTCCCCTGCCGCGTGTAGTACTCCTCCAGATCCAGCGGCGCGGGACCGTCGGTTTGCCCGCCGCGCGCGTACAGGAAAACAAGGTCAACGTCCGAAGAGAAATTCAGCTCCATGCCGCCCAGCTTGCCCATGGCGAGGATCATCAGCCGGCCGGCATCGGGCGGCGGCCGGCCGTGGCGCGGCGCCAGCAGCGCGGCGGCCGTGCGCGCTGCGCCGCAGATCATGGCGTCGGCCAGCCACGAGGTTTCGCGCAGCGTGTCATGCAGTCCGGCGATGCCCGCCAGATCGCGCCAGGCAAGCCGCAGCATCTCGCACTGGCGCAGGATGCGCAGCGCCCGCATCGCGTTGGCCTCGGTGTCCGCCTCCTCGGGCAGCAGGGTTTCCACCAGAAACCGATAGTCGGCCGCCGACCGGGCCTCCGTCAGCCTGCCCTGCTGCCACAGGGCGGCCAGCTCAACATCGTGGTGCCCCATCGCGCGCAAGGCGAAATCACTGCCGAGCAGCACGTGCCGCGCCTGTGCGGCCAGCACGGGCTGCTTGCCGAGCAGGGCCGCTAGCCGCGGTGCATGCGTGGCAAGCTGTGCCAGGCGTGACTCGACCAGCTCCGCCAGCGGCGGGCTAGGCTCGACCGGCTCCGTCATCGGCGGTGTGTCCGCGCAGCGTGAAGTCAGAGTTCAATGACGCCCCCGTCGACGAAGAGATCCACGCCGGTGATGAAGCTCGCCTCGGCGGACGCCAGGAACAGCACCGCGCGCGCGATTTCCTCCGGCGTGCCCATGCGCTTCATCGGGGTGTTGGCGATCATCATTTTGCGCAGGCCTGCCACCGCGTTCTCGTCCATGCCGGGGTTGCGGTAGAGGATGGGCGTTTCGGTCGCGCCCGGGCTGACCATGTTCACGCGGATGCCCTGCGGCAGCAGCTCGGAAGCCAGGTTGCGCGCCACCGCGCGCAGCCCCGCCTTGGCGGCCGCATAGGTGATGTTGCCGGGCGCGGCCAGCTGGCTGCCGATGGAACCGGTGAACACGATGGCGCCGCCCCGGCCCATCAGCGGCAGCGCCTTCTGCGCGGCGAAGAAGCAGCCGCGCAGGTTCACCGCATGCACGCCATCCCAGAACTCGGGTGTCACGGCGGCGGCGGGCACGAAGCCGCCGACGCCGGCGTTCACGAACAGCACGTCGATGCGGCCATGGCGCTCGCGCACCTGGCGGTACAGCTCATCCAGCGCGGCCAGGTCGGCGATGTCGGAGCGCAGCGCCAGCGTGCCCGCGCCGATGGCCCGCTCCGCCTCGGCGAGCGTGCGCGCGTTGCGTCCGGTGATGACCAGCTGCGCGCCTTCCGCGGCGAAATCGCGGGCGGCCGCGAGGCCGATGCCGCTGTTGCCGCCAAAGACCAGGACGACCCTGTTTTCGAAGCGCCGGCTCATTGCATGAACTCCCGTCAGAACATCGGCAGCGGGTTGACCTGCTTCGCCGGTACGTCCATCAGCACGTCCCAGTGCTCCACGATCATGTCGCCGGCGACGCGGAAGATGTCCACCACCGCCAGCCCCGGATCGCCGGGATGCCGGATCACGTGCACGTGGCAGACGACGTGCTGGCCGTCGACGAAGGCGCGCTTGATGTGCGTCTCGGCCTGCGGGGACTGCACGCGGATGAAATCCAGGAACTGCTTGAGCGACTCGCGGCCCGGCGGCGCCAGCGAGCTGTGCTGCACGTAGTCCGGGGAGATGTAGCGGTCCACTTTCGACGAATCGAACGGCACCAGCACTTGGTTGTACATCTCGAGCACCAGATCGAGATTGCGCTGCTCCTCACCCGTGCGTGCCATGCTCCGTCCCCACCGGAAATGGCGCGATTCTAGACGGATCGGCCGCCGGGCGCCGGACTTACGGCCGCAGCGGCAGGCCGAGCGCGCGGGCCACCGGCTCGCTGCGTATTTCCCCATCGGCCACGTTCAGCCCGCGCCGGAAATGTGGATCGGCAGTCAGCGCGGCGGCGATGCCCTTGTCCGCCAGCTGGCGGATGTAGGGCAGCGTCGCGTGCGTGAGCGCCGCGGTGGAAGTGCGCGACACCGCGCCCGGCATGTTGGTGACGCAGTAGTGCACCACGCCGCTTTCCACGAAGGTGGGCGCGTCGTGGCTGGTCGGCCGGCTGGTCTCGAAGCAGCCGCCCTGGTCGATGGCGATGTCCACGAGCACCGCTCCCGGGTGCATGCCGGCCACCATGGCGCGGGACACCAGACGCGGGGCAGCCTCGCCACGGATCAGCACCGAACCGATCACCACGTCGGCACCCAGCACCAGCTGTTCGACCGCGGCGCGGGTGGAGTATTCGGTTTTCAGCGCGGTGCCAAGCTCGGCCAGCTGGCGCAGGCGCGGCAGCGAGCGGTCCACCACGGTGACTTCGGCGCCCAGGCCCAGGGCCATGCGGGCGGCATGGCTGCCCGCCACGCCGCCTCCCAGTATCACGAACTTCGCCGGCGGCACGCCGGGCACGCCGCCCGGCAGCAGGCCCGCGCCACCCTGCGCCTTCATGAGGCAGTGTGCCGCCACGGGCACGGACATGCGGCCGGCGATCTCGCTCATCGGAGCCAGCAGCGGCAGGCTGCCGTCGGGCGCGGTGATGGTCTCGTACGCGATGGCCGTCACGCCGGAGGCCATCAGCGCCTCGGCCTGCGGACGGTCGGCCGCCAGATGCAGGTATGTGAAGAGCGCCTGTCCGGCACGCAGCCGACGGCATTCCTGCGGCTGGGGTTCCTTGACCTTCACGATGAGCTCGGCAGCGGCGAACAACTGCACGACATCCGCCTCGAGTCGTGCGCCCGCGCCGACGTAATCCGCATCGGCATGACCGGCGCCTTCGCCGGCACCGCACTCGACGCTGACCTCGTGGCCGGCGGCAACCAGTTCGCGCACGCCCGCCGGGGTCAGCGCGACCCGGTATTCACGATTCTTGATCTCGCGCGGAACTGCGATATGCATCGCCGGAAGCCTCGATAATTTCGATACGCTGCGTCCCGAACGGCCGCAGACGAAAAAAAGCCCCGCGTTGCGGCGGGGCCAAAATATAACGTGGAAACGGGGGGTCTTGTTCCACGACTATCGAGACGCATACGGCGAAAACACCGCTGGCCTCGGGTACGGACTATACACGAGCGCCGTCCGGCCCGAAATGACAATTTTGTTGCCGCAAGTCACAGACCGGCCAGCTGCGCGAGACTGTCGTCTCCAACCAACAGTCCCGGATGTCCAAGCCGCGCATGCTGCATCGCGATGGCTTCATCGTCCTTGCGGACGACCTGGCGGAGAAAGGCGAGCACCGGAGCCGCAGCAGGCACCTGCGCGCGGGATCTCATGACCATGATCCGGGATACCGGATCCAGGGGCGCGCCGCAGGGCAGCACCCGTCCCGCGCGCATGTGGGATGCCATCTCAATGTCGAAGAACATGCCGACACCGCGACCGGCCAGCAACATTTCCAGCAGATGATCCAGCGTCCGTGGACGGGGGGAGAGAATCTGGCGCGGAATGATTCCCCGGCGCACGAATTGTTCCATGGTCCACTGCGTTATGCGGAATTGCTCCGCCAGCAGCAGGAACGGCACTTCGTCCAGGATGCGCTGGCCCTGCAGCACCGGCCGTACCAGCGCCGGAGTTCCATAGAGCGAGCAACTGATGCGCGAGATGACTTCGGGGGTTTCACCGTCTATGCGCTCCAGCGGCGCTCCGGTGTACAGCATCAGGTCGGCTTCGCCGCGATGAAAGCCTTCTTCTGCAGGATCTCCCCAGGTAAAAGCCTGCACCTGCAAGTCGATGTGCGGGTTAGCCTGCCGGAAAGCGGCCAGTCCCGGCTCCACGCAACGCTCCAGCAGCAACGGGCCCACCAGAACCTTGAGCTGCAAGTGCGCGGTCGTGGACATGCCCTGTCGCACGGCTGCCAGCGCGTTCTGGGCGACGATCAGTTCGCGGGCCTGTGTGAGGAATTTCCTGCCTTCGACTGACAATACCGCCAGCGAGCCAGGACGTCTCTCGAAGAGCTGGTACCCCAGATAACGTTCCATCGACTTGATCTGGGTGCTGATGGACGGCTGGCTGACGCCCAAGTGCTCTGCTGCTTTGCGGAAGTTGCCCTGTTCCGCAACGGCAACGAACACTTCGACGCGACGAAATGTCAAAGCCATACCCCCCCCCGTTCCTGCGCCCTTGCGAATTGCCGGTTCTTTGCCGGATTCCCGCCGGGTCATCTTTTGAAGGATGGGTGACCCAGCAGGGGTTGGCAATAGATTGCCAGGATCAATAATCATCACATAAATGATCGTTTATGAGTTGCTTCCTTTCAGATATTATTTTATAAATAATTAATTATTAGCTCTCCATCCACGAACACCAGAAGGCCCGGACGGCCTGTTGGCGGCAGTCGCGTACCCCGCGATCGACTGCTGGCCGCGACCGCCGAGTTGCTGGTCGCTGGCGATGCATCCGGAATCACCATGCGACGCATTGCGCAGCGCGCCGGAGTAACCCCGGCGCTGCTGCACTATTACTTCGGTGGCCCGGACGGTCTGTTGGAGGCCTTGCTGGCGGAGCGCGTTGCGCCGCCCTTGAATGAGGCGATGGCTCATGCCCGGCTGCAGGCAGTCAGGCCCCAGCAGGCACTCACCCGCCTCATGCAACGCACCACTTGGCTGCTCGCCTCCGATCCGCTGCTGAGACGCGCATTGTGGCTGTCGCCGGCGCAAGGGCTGCGCGATGCGCTCCGTACCTGCCTGCGCGAACTGCTGGTGCGGGCGCAGGAAGCAGGCACGCTGCGTGTGGATCTGGATCCGGATTACCTTGCCGGCACGCTGCTGGGCCTGATGCTGTTCCCGTTCCTGGACGGGAATCCGCCGGCACTGGCCAGTGGCGCAGCGCAGCTGATGCTGCAGCACATCGCATTGCTGCGGGACGGTATCGTGCGCGCAGACAGCCCCGGCCGGCGGCGGCGGTAGCCGGATCAGCCGGAACCAGGGCCCCGGAGCCGCGCCACTCCGCCCGGAAACAACAGCCGCGCCACCACGGCCCCCGCGGCGATCACCGCCAGAAACCCCCGCCAGTTGCCGGCCTGCAGCAGCGGCTGCCAGATGAGCGGCGTTACGAAGGTCATCAGTGCCGCCAGCTGGCTCAGCAGTCCGGCCGCCGCCGCACCCTGCAGCGGATTCTCGACCACGCGGGGCAATGCCGCGACGACCACGGCGATCAAGGCGCCTTGCGTCACCATCCAGCCCAGCAGCGTCACCACGCGGCCGGCTTCCGCCAGCCCCGGAACGAACAGCGGCACGCTGATGATCACCGCCGCGAACAGCAGCGTGGTAAGCAGCACCGTGTCGCGCCGGCCGCGCGCCAGCAGCGCGCCGGCCGCGAAACCGCTCGGGATCATCAGCAGCGTGCACAGCGACAGGATGTTCGAGGCGTGGCCCACGGGCACGGCGTGCGCGCGCGCGAACCACTGCGGATAGATCGTGGTGACACCGAAGCCCATCACGATCAGCGTGGCAAAGGTCAGCGACAACCGCAGCGGACCGCGCTGGCCCCAGGCCGCGAACAGACCCGCGTGCCGCGCGGTCCCGGCATGCGCACGGGGCGCCCGCGGCAGCAGTGGACTGCTGGCTGCCAGCAGCGCGAAGAGCACCAGATGCACCCAGTAGCCGCCGCGCCATGTGTCCGTGCCGGCAAAGGAGCCGGACATCAGCAGCCCCAGCGAGACCCCCATCGGCGTGTAGGTGGACCACACCGCCATCGCGCGGCCGCGACGCGCCGCCGGAGTCGTGGCCATGATGAGCGCCGGCGCAGCGGCGTACGCGCCCACCGCGATCAGGCCCTCGAGCACGCGGATCGCCATGAAGGCGGACAGCGAATCCGTCGCCAGGTAGGCCCCATTCACGGCGACCCCGATGACCGCCACCAGCTGCAGTGCGCGCTGCGCGCCGAGCCGGTCGATGACCGAACCGGCCACGGAGGCCAGCAGCGCGGGCAGGACGGTCATCAGCGAGATCAGCAGGCCGAACCGCGCCGGCGGCGCGCCCAGATGCGCGCCCACATCGCCGAGGATGGGGATGATCTTGCTGAGGGAGGCGGTCGAGAACACCCCATAGAGGTAGATCATGCCGATCGATACCCAGCCACCGGGGGCCAGCAAAGGGCCCCTTTCCGCCTGCGCCATGACTCCCCCTGCGTCGTCGTGGCCGGATGGTACACAATGCCCGCGCCAACCAGAGGGGTCATCATGAGAATTCCGCTGCGCCGGGTCGGGCTGCTGCTGCTGCTCGCCGGCTGGACCGCCGCCGCCGGCGCCTACGAGAACTTCAAGGTCGCGGTGTACGCGCGCGCGCAGGAAGTGGCCCGCATGTCCGACCCGGCGTGGCTGGAACAGGAATGGCAGCGCATCTCCGCGGCCGTGCACGTGGACAAGGTGTATCTCGAGGTGCATCGCGACGGCATCATGCCGGACGACAAGACCATCGAGGCCGCCAAGGCATTCTTCGCGGCGCACGGCGTGCAGACCGCCGGCGGCATCACCTTCACCATCAACGAGGGCAACCGCTTCCAGACCTTCTCGTACGACACGCCGGCGGACCGCAAGCGCGTGCAGATGATCGCCGAGGCGGCCGCGCGGCATTTCGACGAGGTGATCCTCGATGATTTCTTCTTCACCAGCGCCAAGACCGAGCGCGACATCGAGGCGCGCGGCAACGAGAACTGGACCCAGCATCGACTGAAGCTGATGACCGAGGCGGGCCGCGACCTGGTGGTGGGTCCGGCAAAGCGCGTGAACCCGAAGGTGAAGGTCATCATCAAGTATCCGAACTGGTACGAGCACTTCCAGGCGCTGGGCTTCAACCTGGAGACCGGCCCGCAGATCTTCGACGGCATCTACACCGGCACGGAAACGCGCGATGCGGTGCGCACCGCGCAGCACCTGCAGCCGTATCACGGCTATTCGATCATGCGCTACTTCGAGAACGTCGCCCCGGGACGCAACGGCGGCGGCTGGGTGGATCCCTACGGCTCCAGCGGCTACGACCGCTATGCCGAGCAGCTCTGGCTGACGCTGTTCGCCAGGTCCGGCCCGCAGGTGACGCTGTTCGACTGGAGCAGCATCACCCGGCCGCTGGGACGCGCGGCGCCGGGAGTGCCCGCCGAATCGGCCGCGGCGGCGGCAAAGCGCGCCTTCGACGCCATCGATCCGGTGCTGGGCAAGCTCGGCAAGCCGCTGGCGCTGCGCAGCTACAAGCCCTTCCAGTCGGTGGGCGAGGATCACCTGCAGAGCTTCCTGGGCATGATCGGGCTGCCGATGGAAATCCTGCCGCGCTTTCCGGATGAGGACCCGCTGGCGCTGCTCACCGAAGAGGCCGCGGCCGACCCGAAGATCGTGGCAAAGATCGAACAGCACATCCGCGCCGGCAAGTCGGCGGTGATCACCTCCGGGCTGCTGCGCAAGCTGCAATCGCGCGGCATCGATCGCATCGCGGAGATCGAGGTCACCGACCGGGTGGCGCTGGTATCGCAATTCCTCGCCGGCCGTGGAGCCCTCGCGACCTCCGACAAGCCGGTGCTGATCCCGCAGCTGGCATACCGCACCAATGACTCATGGGAACTGGTGTCCGCCATCGACGGCGACAACGGCTGGCCGCTGCTGCACGACGCCGACTACGCCAAGGGCCACCTGTATGTGCTGGTGGTGCCGGAGAACTTCGCCGATTTCTACAACTATCCGGCGGCGGCGCTTAACGAAATCCGCCGGGTATTGAGCACATCGCTGCCAGTGCGGCTCGAGGCGCCTTCCAAGGTCAGCCTGTTCGCCTACGACAACGGCACTTTCGTGGTGCACAACTTCCGGGACGAGGCGGTGCAGGTGACCGCGGTGCGCGGCGCCGGCAACAACACTGCGCGAATCCCGGTTTCACTGCCGGCGCATGCCTGGCAGGCTTTCGGCGCGGACGGCAAGCCGCTGTGACTGCCACACGTTCCGGGCGCGGTGCATAATGCCCGCCTTCAACAACAGGGGGATCCTTCGATGAAGACCGCACGTGTTGCCAGCTTATTGGGCCTCGCGGCACTGCCCATGCTCGCCTCGGCCGTCCCGAACCCACCGGCCAAGACCGGTCCCTGCGACCGCGCCTGCCTGCAGGGCTTCGTCGACAAATACCTCGACGCCATGCAGGCGCATCAGGTTTCCGACGACCTGTTCGCGCGCAACGTGATCTTCACCGAGAACGGCATCCGCCTGCCCTTCGGCCACGAGGGCCTGTGGTACGACATGTCGGGCAAGGGCCAGTACAAGTTCTACGTGCCGGACATCGAGACCCAGCAGATCGCCTTCATCGGCACGGTGCGCTTCGGCGGCAAGACGGAGACCGACGGCACGCTGGCCGCGATCGCGCTGCGCCTGAAGATCGTGGACAACAAGATCACGCAGATCGAGCAGCTGGACATTCGCCCGGACAATACGGCCTCGGTGGGCGGCCCACGTCCCCCGGCCGGTGGCGCTGGCGGTGCCGCTCCGGGCGGCGCGCCTCGCCCGGCGGGGCCCCCGACCGCGGGGGGGGCCGCGCCAGCGGGCGCCGGCGCACCCCGTCCGGCCGCGCCTGCCGCTCGCCCGGGCACTGGCGACTCGGTGGACAGGCTGGGCAAGCCCGCCGACGTGTTCTTCGAGACGATCCCGGAGAACAAGCGCGCCACGCGCGAGGAGCTGATCAAGACCGCGAACTACTACTTCTCCGGCCTGTCGCACAACGACGGCAAGGGCTACTACCCCTTCACCGATGATTGCATGCGGCTGGAGAATGGCATGCAGACCACGGCGAAGGAGCCGGGCGCCTGCAAGAAGCAGTTCGAGACGGGCCTCAAGGGCATCGTCGATCGCGTGCGCGACCGGCGCTTCGTCGCGGTGGACCGCGAGCGCGGCATCGTGTTCGCGTTCGCGTTCTTCGACCACTACCGCATCAACTGGACCTGGCAGCTCGCCGAGCTGTTCAAGATCGAGGACGGCCAGATCCGTCGCATCGAGGCCGTGTTCCAGCGTGCGCCATTCGGCATCCCTTCCGGGTGGAGCACCTACGAGCAGAGCATTTCCGAGGAGCGGCAGGACGTTCGCTGATCCGCGGCTGATCCAAGGGGCGCCGGCGCGAGTCGCGCCGGCGCCTTTTTTATCGCCGCTATTTCGCCGCCGCGGCCTTGGCGAAGTCGCCCGCCTTCACGATGCTGAGCTTGGCCGGATCGATGTGCTTGCGCGCCGCGGCCAGCACCTCGGCCGGAGTGAGCGCCTGGATGCCGGCCTCGAATTTCTTGTCCCAGGCAAAGGTGCGGCCGGTGTCGATGTCCGCCAGCAACTCGCCAACCAGCTGGTCGTCCTGCGCACGCCCCTGCGCCAGCTGCTGTGCAATGCCGGACTTGGCCTTGGCGAGTTCCTCGGCGGTGGGTCCGTCCTTCAGGAAGCGCGCCAGCTCTTCCTTGAGCGTGCTCTCAACCCTGGCGACGTTCTGCGGCGCGGCGATGGCATAGCCCATCCAGTTGCCGTCGTTGTCGAAGACGCCCACGTCGATCTGCGAGCCCACCTGGTAGCTCAGGCCGTCCTTCACGCGGATGCTGGCGGTGAGCCGTGAATCGAAGCCCGCGCCGCCACCGAGGATGTAGTTGGCCACGTACAGGGCCGGATAGTCCGCGTCGTCCTCGTTGACCGGGGTGTTGACCCGCGCCAGGAAGATGGCGTTTTCCTTGTCCGGCGTCTCGATGGACTGGCTCACCGGCGCGATGTCGTGGTACTGGTCGGTGATGCGCGTCCACGGCGTGCCGCTCTTCCAGCCGGAGAAGGAATCGGTGATGGCCTTGACGACCTCCTGCTCGTCGAAGTCGCCGACCACGGCGATCTGCGCGCGCTCGGCGCCGTAGAAGGTCCTGTAGTAGCGCTTCACGTCGTCCAGCGTCACGGCCTTGATGTCGTCGAGCTGCTCCTGCAGCGTCGGCGAGTAGCGCGGATCGCCCTTGGGCCAGGTGTTGAAGTGCTGCGCCATGGCGGTCACGCCCAGCCGTGTCGGATCGCTGAGCTGGGATTCCAGCGAGGTGATCTGCTGTTTCTTCAGCTGCTCGAATTCGTCGGCCGGGAAGGACGGTTCCTTCAGCACGTGCGCCGCCAGGCGGATGGCCGCCGCGATGTTCGGCCGCGTGGTCTGGAAGCTCGCGCCGCGACCGGAGACCCCGCCGCTGACCTTCAGCTTCGAGAACTCATCGGCAAGCTGCTCGCGGTTGTAGCGCGTGGTGCCGCGCATCAGCATGGCCGCGGCGAGCTGCCCGACCGCGCGCTGGCCGAACAGCGACTTCGCGTCGCCGGATGGCAGGCTCATGTCGAAGAAGGCGGTCTCGCCGCGGTTCTTCTTGGACAGCAGCGCGATACGCATGCCGCCGACGGTCACGTGCCGCGTGCGCCGGTCGATGTTGTCGGGGCTCGGGTCGAAGGCCTCCGCCACCGAAGTGGTCGCCTGCGGATGGTAATCCTTCAGCAGCTCGGCCGCGGTGCCCACCGGCGGCATCACCGCGCGCTGCGGATTCTCCTCCGGTTCGAACACACCGACGGTGCGGTTGTCGCGCAGGAAGTATTTCGCCGCCGCGTCGCGCACCTGCTGGGCGGTCATCTTCTGCGTGCGGTCGCGCGACAGGAAGAACATGCGCCAGTCGCCCAGCGAGATGTACTCGGACAGCTCGCGGCCGATCTCCTCGGGGTCGCTCAGCAGCCGGTCGGCGGAGTTGGCGAAATCGATGCGCGCGCGCTCCATCTCCTCCTGCGTGGGCGGGTTGTCCCGGAAACCCTCCATCTGGCGGATGATCTCATCCTCCACCGGCTGCACCGGATCGCCCTTCTTCACCACGGCGCCGATGATGCCCAGCGTGCCGTCGAGGCCCGGCTCGATGTCGTACAGCACCTGCGCCGCCTTGCCGGTGGTCACCAGCGCCTTGTGCAGCCGGCCCGAGGGCGTGTCGGCCAGCGCGTAGAAGGCGTAGCCGAGCGCGTCCGTCTCGGCGTTCAGCGCGGAGGGCAGCTTGTAGCCCACGAACACCAGCTGGTAGTCGCCGACGCGGCGCACGTAGAAGCTGCGCTCGCCATCCTGGGTGGGCTCCACGGTCCACAGGTGCGGCAGCTTGCGGGTGGGCTTCGGGATCGCGCCCTCGTACTTGTTGATCAGCGCCAGCGCCTTTTTTGGATCGAACTTGCCGGCCACCAGCAGCACCGCGTTGTCCGGCTGGTAGTACAGGTGGTAGAAGGCCTGCAGGTTGGCGATTTCCACGTTCTCGATGTCGGAGCGGTTGCCGATGGTGTCGTGACCGTAGTTGTGCCAGTCGTAGGCGATGCTCTCGAAGCGCTTCTCCAGCACGTTCTCCGGATCGTTCTCGCCGCGCTCGTACTCGTTGCGCACCACCGTCATCTCGGTGTCCAGGTCCTTCTTGGCCACGCGCGAATTGACCATGCGGTCGGCTTCCATCGACAGCGCCCAGTCGAGATTGGCGTCGCTGGCCTCGAACAGCTCGAAGAAGTTGGTGCGGTCGCGCCAGGTGCTGCCGTTGAAGCGCATGCCGCGCGAGTTGAACTCCTTGGCGACGTCCTTGATCTTCTTCGTGCCCTTGAACAGCATGTGCTCCAGCAGGTGCGCCATGCCGGTCTCGCCGTAATTCTCGAAGCGGGATCCCACCAGGTAAGTCATGTTCACGATGACCGTCGGCTTGGACTGGTCCGGGAACAGCAGCACCCGCAGGCCGTTGGCCAGGCGGTACT
>DATJXQ010000155.1:0-9132 GCA_035500015.1 Steroidobacteraceae bacterium | reverse complement strand
CGGCGACCATGGCCATGGCCTCCGGGATCACCGGATTCACCTTGCCGGGCATGATGCTGCTGCCCGGCTGCAGCGCCGGCAGCGCGATCTCGCCAAGGCCGGCCAGCGGGCCGCTGTTCATCCAGCGCAGGTCGTTGGCGATCTTCATCAGGCTCACCGCGACGGTCTTGAGCTGGCCGGAAAGTTCCACGGCCGTGTCCTGCGTGGCGATGCCCTCGAACAGGCTCACGTTGGGCCGGAATGCAAGGCCGGTGGCCGCGGACAGCTCTTGCGCGAAGCGCGCGGCGAAATCCGGATGCGCATTGATGCCGGTGCCGACGGCGGTGCCGCCCTGGGCCAGCTGCAGCAGCCGCGCCTCCACGGCGGTGATGCGCTCGATGCCCTTCTCGACCTGCGTGCGCCAGGCCGCCAGCTCCTGGCCGAAGGTCACGGGCATGGCGTCCATCAGGTGGGTGCGGCCGGTCTTGACGATGGTGCCGATCGCGGCTTGCTTCTTCGCCAGCACCCCTGCCAGGTGCAGGAGCGCCGGCCGCAGCGATTCGCGCCAGGCCAGCGCGGCGCCGGCATGGATCGCCGTGGGAATCACGTCGTTGCTGCTCTGGCTCATGTTCACGGCGTCGTTGGCGTGCACCGCGCGGCCGAGGCGGCGCGCCGCCAGGTGCGCGATCACCTCGTTGGCGTTCATGTTGGTGCTGGTGCCCGAGCCGGTCTGGAACACGTCGACGGGGAACTGCGCATCGTGGCCGCCGGCGGCGACCTCATCGGCGGCCTGCACGATCGCCGCGGCGATATCCGCATCCAGCAGCCCGAGGCCGCTGTTGGCGCGCGCCGCGGCGGCCTTGATCAGCGCCACGGCGCGGATGAAGTCGCGCGGCATGCGCCGCCCGCTGATCGGAAAGTTCTGCACGGCGCGCTGGGTCTGCGCACCCCACAACGCCGCCGCGGGCACCTGCAGCTCGCCCATGCTGTCGCGCTCGATCCGGAAATCCTGGGTGCTCATGAAGAAGCCGCTGCCTGCATCGGTTATGATCGATGCATCCTAACACCCGCCTCCGCCGCAACGCGCCACCGCCGCATGGATTCCAGCCTGACCGCCCTGTCGCCCGTCGATGGACGCTATCGTGCCGCCACCGAAGGACTGGCCCGGCTGCTTTCCGAGGGCGGCCTGGTGCGCGAGCGCATCCGCGTCGAAGCGCTGTGGCTGCAGCAGCTGGGCGAATCTCTGCCGGAACTGCCCGCGGCCGCATGGTCGCGCCCGCTGGCCGCCTGCCTGCAGGAACTCGCCACCGAGCCGGGCGAAGACAGCCCGCGCCGCGTGAAGGCCATCGAGAAGCGCATCAACCACGATGTGAAGGCGGTGGAATACTTCGTGCGCGAGTCGCTGGCCGCGGCCGGCGCCAGCCCCGCGCAGCTGGAACTGGTGCATTTCGGCTGCACCTCGGAGGACATCAACAACCTCGGCTATGCGCGCCTGCTGGCCCGCGCGCGCGCCGAGCAGCTGCTGCCGCCGGTGGATGAGCTCATCGCCACCGTGGCGGCGTTCGCCGACGCTCACGCGGAACTGCCCATGCTGGCGCGCACGCACGGCCAGAGCGCCTCGCCCACCACGCTGGGCAAGGAATTCGCCAATGTGCGCGCGCGGCTGGCGCGTGCCCGCGAACGCCTGGCGCGCGTGGCCATACTCGGCAAATGGAACGGCGCGGTGGGCAACTTCAATGCGCACGTGGCCGCCTTCCCGCGCAAGAACTGGCCGGCCATCTCGAAGCAGTTCGTGCGGCGCTGCGGGCTGGAATGGAACGCGCATACCACGCAGATCGAACCGCACGACTGGATCGGCGAATACTGCGATGCGCTGGCCGCGATCAACGTGATCGGCATCGACTTCTGCCGCGACGTCTGGGGCTACGTATCCCTCGGCTACCTGCGCCAGCGCGCGGTGGCCGGCGAGGTTGGTTCCTCCACCATGCCGCACAAGGTGAACCCGATCGACTTCGAGAACGCCGAGGGCAACATGGGCGTGGCCAACGCACTGCTGCGGCATTTCTCCGACAAGCTGCCGGTGTCGCGCTGGCAGCGCGATCTCACCGATTCCACCGTGCTGCGCAACCTGGGCGTGGCGCTCGGGCATTGCGTGGTGGCCTGGCGCGCCTGCCTGCGCGGCCTGGGCAAGATCGCCCCGGATCCGGCGCGCATCGCCGCCGACCTGGATGTTGCATGGGAAGTGCTGGCCGAAGCCGTGCAGACGGTGCTGCGCGCCGAAGGCGTGCCCGAGGGTTACGAACTGCTGAAGGAACACTCGCGCGGCAAACCGCTGACGCGCGAATCCCTGGCGCAGCTCATCGCGGCACTGCCGCTGTCGGACGCGCGCCGCCGCGCACTGCTCGCGCTGACGCCTTCCGCCTACATCGGACTGGCCGCGAAACTGGCGAGGATGTAATACGCCGGTATCCCGGCATCCGTCGCTGCGACATAATGCAGCGCTGCCGCGAAGCAGCGCACAGTTCGTATCCGGTGCGGCCATGCGCACGGCAAAGCGTGACGCGTTCCACAATGTCCGCGTCGGGCGCCTTCCTAGACTCGACCCATGCCCGGCCCCCAGTACTACTTCGCAGGTCCGCAGACCGCGAGTCCGGCGCCCATCGCGGTGCTTGGTCGTGGGCCGCAGTCAGCACCGGAGCCGCTGCAGGTGCTGACCACGCTGGATGAGGTGCGCGCCGCGAGCCGGCGCGCCGTGGCGAGCGCGCAGCGCCTGCTGTCGATCTACAGCCTCGACCTGGAACCAAAACTCTACGAGCACGGCCCCTTCCTCGATACCGTGCAGCGCTTCCTGCTGTCGCACAGCTTCGCCAAGATCCGCCTGCTGACGCAGCGCCCGGTGCCCTACACCTCGCAGCACAAGCTGGCGGCGATGCGGCGGCGCCTGTCCGGCCACATCGAGATCCGCACCGTGGCCGCCGAGTTCGCCGCACGCACCAGCGGCATGCTGATCGCCGACAGCCGTGCCATCGTGTATCGCGCACAGGTCACCAGCTGGGAAGGCGTGGCCGGTTTCGAGCAGCCGCCGATCGCGCGACTGTACCAGCAGGAATTCGACGAGATGTGGCTGGCCAGCGTGCCGAAGTACTGAAGCCGCCGTCGCGCCCCGCCTATACTGGCGCCATGATCTGGCGCCCCGATCTAGCCGCCGCCGCCATCGTCCGGCGCGAGCACCGCTTCCTCATCGTGGAGGAACGCATACACGATTCGCTGGTGCTCAACCAGCCGGCCGGCCACGTCGACGACGGCGAATCCATCGTCGACGCCGCGGTGCGCGAAACCCTCGAGGAAACCGCCTGGCACTTCGTGCCGCGGGCGCTGCTGGGCCTGTACCTGTGGCGCAATCCGCAGAACGGCCATTCAATCCTGCGGGCGGCCATCATCGGCGACGTGACCCACCACGAGGCCGCGCGCCGGCTCGATGAGCCCGTGGTGGCCGCGCACTGGATGACGCGCGAGGGGCTGCTCGGCGAGGCCGCGCGGCTGCGCAGTCCACTGGTGATGCGCTGCATCGACGACTACCTGGCCGGCGTGCGCCACGACCTGTCGGCGCTGAACTACCTCACCGCGCAGCCGGTCGCCGCCACGGCCTGAGGCCACGATGGGCTACCGCGTCATCGTCGCGCTCTCCGGTGGCGTCGACTCGGCGGTCGCCGCGCTGCTCATGCGGCGTGCCGGCCATGAAGTGCACGGCCTCTTCATGCACAACTGGGAAGAGGACGAGCAGGGTTATTGCACCGCCGCCGAGGATTTCCAGGACGCGCGGCGCGTCGCCGCCGAACTGGGCATTCCCCTGCATCGCGTGGATCTCAGCGTGCAGTACCGCCGCCGCGTGTTCGCCGACTTCCTCGCCGCCTGCCGCACCGGCTTCACGCCCAATCCCGACGTGCTGTGCAACCGCGAGATCAAGTTCGGCGACTGCCTGCGCCACGCGGCGCGCCTCGGCGCGCAGCTGCTGGCCACCGGCCACTACGCGCGCCTCGAGCAGCACGCGGACGGCCCGCAGCTGCACAAGGGAGTCGACGCCGGCAAGGACCAGTCCTACTTCCTGCATGCGGTGCGGCGCGAATGCTTCGCAAACGTGGCGCTGCCGCTGGGCGGCATGTACAAGGAAGAAGTGCGCGAGCTCGCGCGCGCGGCGGGACTGCCGGTGGCCGCCAAGCCCGACAGCACGGGCATCTGCTTCATCGGCGAACGGCCGTTCCGCGAATTCCTCGAGCGCTACGTGCCGCACCGGCCCGGCCCCATCCTCACCACCGAGGGCCTGGCGGCCGGCGAACACATCGGCCTGCCGTTCTACACGCTGGGCCAGCGCGCCGGCATTGGCATCGGCGGCACGCGCGGCGGAAGCGGTGCGCCCTGGTACGTGGCGGACAAGCGCATGGCCGGCAACACGCTGGTGGTGGCGCAGGGCGCGGAACATCCCGCGCTGTACAGCCGCCAGCTCCTCACCAGCGAAGTCAACTGGCTGTGCGCGCCGCCGGCCGACGCGGACCTCACCGTGCGCCTGCGCTACCGTCAGGAGGACCAACCAGCCCGTGCCGAACCGCGGGCCGGTGGCTTGCGCATCCGGCCGCACAGTCCGCAGCGCGCGGTGACGCCCGGCCAGTCCGCAGTGCTGTACCGGGGCACGCGCTGCCTCGGTGGCGGGGTGATCGTGCAAACCGGGCTATAATCCGCCGCGTTCCATGGCGGAGAACCACATGACCGACAGCTTCCGGGCGCGCACGATCCTCAACGTCAACGGCAAGCCGTACACGATCTGGAACCTCGCGGCGCTGCCGGCGGAGAAAACCGCCCGCCTGCCCTATTCGCTGAAGATCCTGCTGGAAAACCTGCTGCGCTTCGAGGATGGCGTCAACGTGACGCGCGCCGACATCCAGGCATTGCTGGACTGGGACGCGAAGGCGGCGCCTTCCTACGAGATTTCCTTCACGCCGGCGCGCGTCATCATGCAGGACTTCACCGGCGTGCCCTGCGTGGTCGACCTCGCCGCGATGCGCGAGGCCATCGCGCGGCTGGGCGGGGATCCGGACAAGGTCAATCCGCTGGCGCCGGCAGAGCTGGTCATCGACCACTCGGTGCAGGTGGATGAATACGGCACGCCGCAGGCGCTGGCCGACAACAACCGCATCGAGTTCGAGCGCAATGGCGAGCGCTATTCCTTCCTGCGCTGGGGGCAGAGCGCCTTCCACAATTTCAAGGTGGTGCCGCCCAACACCGGCATCGTGCACCAGGTGAACCTGGAATTCCTCGGCCGCGTGGTGTTCGCGAAGGATGGCGCCACCCCCGAAGCCTATCCGGACACCGTGGTGGGCACCGATTCGCACACCACCATGATCAATGGCCTGGGCGTGCTGGGCTGGGGCGTGGGCGGCATCGAGGCCGAGGCGGCGATGCTGGGCCAGCCGGTGACCATGCTGATCCCGCAGGTCATCGGCTTCAAGCTGTCGGGCGCGCTGCGCCCCGGCGCCACGGCCACCGACCTGGTGCTCACGGTCACCGAGATGCTGCGCAGGAAGGGCGTGGTGGACAAGTTCGTGGAGTTCTTCGGCGACGGCCTCGCCAGCCTGCCGCTGGCCGACCGCGCCACCATCGGCAACATGTCGCCGGAATTCGGCAGCACCTGCGCGATCTTCCCCATCGACGAGGAGACCATCCGCTACCTGCGGCTGTCCGGCCGTTCCGCGGAGCAGGTGGCGCTGGTGGAGGCCTATGCGCGGCACCAGGGCCTGTGGCGCACCAACGGCCAGGCACCGGCCGACTACAGCGACGTGCTGGAGCTGGACCTGGCCAGCGTCGAGCCCAGCCTCGCCGGGCCCTCGCGCCCGCAGGATCGCGTGCCGCTGAAGACCGCGAAGGCATCCTACGAGAAGGCCTTCGCGAAACAGTCCGAGGAGCGTTCGAAGAAGAACCCCTCCGCCACCGGCCGGGGCACCGCCACGGTGGGTGGCAACAGCTTCGAGGTGAAGGACGGCGCGGTGCTGATCGCCGCCATCACCAGCTGCACCAACACCTCCAATCCCTACGTGCTGGTTGCGGCGGGGCTGGTGGCGCGCAACGCGCGCAAGGCCGGCATCACCTCCAGGCCCTGGGTCAAGACCAGCCTTGCGCCGGGCTCGCGCGTGGTCACCGACTATCTCGCCGCGGCCGGGCTGCTCGACGAGCTGGCCGGCATCGGCTTCAACCTGGTCGGCTACGGCTGCACCACCTGCATCGGCAATTCCGGGCCGCTGCTGCCGGCGATCTCCGCGGCCGTGAAGGCCGGCGACGTCATCGGCTGCTCGGTGCTGTCGGGCAACCGCAATTTCGACGGCCGCGTGCATCCGGAAGTGAAGCAGAACTACCTGGCCTCCCCGCCGCTGGTGGTGGCGTACGCGCTGGCCGGCTCGCTGGACATCGACCTCAACACCGAACCGCTGGGCACGGGCGCCGGCGGCGCGCCCGTATACCTGAAGGACATCTGGCCGCAGCCAGCGGAGGTCGCGGAGTTCGTGCACAGGTACATCACCTCGGAAATGTTCCGGCGCAGCTATGCCGGCGTGTTCGAGGGCGATGAGCGCTGGAAGGCCATCAAGGTGCCCGCCGGCCAGATTTACTCGTGGGACGCCAAATCCACCTACGTGAAGAACCCACCCTACTTCGACGGCATGACCATGCAGCCGGCGGCGAAGGGCGACATCGCCGGCGCGCGCGTGCTCGGCCTGTTCGGCGATTCGATCACCACGGATCACATCTCGCCGGCCGGCAACATCGCCAGGAGCAGCCCGGCGGCGAAATACCTCATGGACCAGGGCGTGCAGCCGGCGGATTTCAACCAGTACGGCGCGCGCCGCGGCAACCACGAGGTGATGATGCGCGGCACCTTCGCCAACATCCGCCTGCGCAACCTGCTGCTGCCCGGCACCGAGGGCGGCATCACGCAATACATGCCCACGGGCGAGCAGATGTCCATCTACGACGCGGCGATGCGCTACCAGCAGGCCGGCACGCCGCTGCTCATCATCGCCGGCAAGGAATACGGCTCGGGCTCCTCGCGCGACTGGGCCGCCAAGGGCACCATGCTGCTGGGCGTGAAGGCCGTCATCGCCGAGAGCTTCGAGCGCATCCACCGCTCCAACCTGATCGGCATGGGCGTGCTGCCGCTGCAGTTCCTGCCCGGCGGCAGTGCTCAGGCATTGGGGCTCACGGGCCGCGAGAGCTATGCCATCAGCGGCGGCGGCGATGCCACGCGCAAGACAGTAAGCGTCACCGCCACGCCGGACGGCGGCGGCACACCCATCGTGTTCGAGGCACGCGTGCGCATCGATACGCCCAAGGAGCGCGAATACTTCCGCCACGGCGGCATCCTGCACTACGTGCTGCGCCAGCTGGCCGCAGGCGCCAGGGCGGCCTGAGCCGCGCGGGACTCATGCGGCGCCTCGCGCTGTTCGACCTGGATGGCACGCTGACACGCGGCGACACCTTCAGGCAATTCGTGCCGCGCCTGCTGGCGCGGCATCCGGCGCGCTGGCCGCGTGCACTGCTGTTGCCGCCCCCGGTGCTGGCCTATGCGCTGCGGCTCATCGGCCGTGGCGCGCTGAAGGGCGCGGTGCTGCGCCGGCTGTTCCGCGGCCTGCCGCGCGCGACTGTCGAGGGATACGCGCGCCGCTATGCCGCGGCGGTGGTGCCGGCGCAGATGTATCCCGAAGCCGTGGCGGTCCTGCGTGCGCACCTGGCCGCCGGCGACCACGTGGTGGTGATGTCGGCGAGCCCCGATCTGTACGTGCCGGAGATCGGCCGCCTGCTGGACGTGCACGAGATCCACTGCACCCGCATCCGCTGGCGCGGCGAGCGGCTGGACGGTGACCTCGATGGCCCGAATCTGCGTGACCACCAGAAAGCCCTGATGCTGGCGGCGCTGCGCGCCGCGCATCCCGGATTGCCGGTGATCGCTTATGGCAACAGTGCGGCGGACCTGGAGCACATGGCGCTGTGCGAGGAAGGGGTATATGTAAACGGCAGCGCGCGCATGCGGCGCCGGCTCGCGGCCCTCCATCCGCAGATCCGCGTGGTGCAGTGGCGCTGAAGCGCGACCGCTTCATTAATTCGCGTCCACAGCCTGCCGTCCGCACGGCCGTTCGCGCCGCAATCGCAGTATCATGCCGCCGCCCCGGACATTGCTCCGGGCAGCGAGGAAACATTCATGCACGGGATACGCGCCGCGGGTAGATGGATGTCGCTGGGCCGCATGCTGGCAGCCGCCCTCGTGTGCGCGGCGCTGCTGCCCGCGCCGCGCGCAGCCGGCGCGGAATACAATCCCTTCCCGCGCCGGCCTGTCCTGCGACAGCCCGACGTGAGCGGACGGTTCATCGTCAAGCTGCGCCAGGGCGCGCGCGTCGCGGGCAGCAGCGCCGCGCCACGCGGATCGGCCGATGATTCCGCCGCCGAGACCACCCGCATCCAGTCGCTGGCGAACCGCGTGCGCTTCACGGTGCAGGCCGAACGCAATCTCGGCGGCGGCATGCATGCGCTGCACATCGCGCAGCTCGCCAACGAATCCGACGCCGACACCCTGGCGCGCCTGCGCGCCGACAGCGACGTGGAATACGCGGTACCCGACCGGTGGATCTATCCGCAGGCCACGTCCAACGATCCGCTGGCGCTTGGCCAGTGGTACCTCACCAATGCACAGCCGTCCGCCATCGACGCGCAGACCGCCTGGGATACCACCACCGGCAGTCCGGGCATCGTGGTCGCCGTGGTCGACACCGGCGCGCTGTTCAATCACCCCGACCTGAACGGCAGATATCTTGCGGGCTACGACTTTGTGTCCGCGGACAGCGCGGGCGTTTACACCACGGCCAACGATGGCGATGGCTGGGATGCCGATGCTTCCGACCCCGGGGACTGGGGGACCGGTACTTCGAGCTGCCCCGCTCCTTCCAGTGACGGCACTGGCAACAGCACCTGGCATGGCACGCGGGTCGCCGGAATCATCGGCGCGCAGACCAACAACAATGTCGGCGTCGCCGGCATCCTGTGGAGCGGCTCCATCCTGCCGGTACGCGTGCTTGGCCGCTGCGGCGGCTACAACTCCGACGTGCTGGCGGGCAT
>DATJXQ010000154.1:0-8038 GCA_035500015.1 Steroidobacteraceae bacterium | reverse complement strand
GGAGCCGTTGCCGCGCTCGAGTTTCAGACGCTTGGTCGGATGGAACGGCGTCAGGTTCTCGAACAGCACCTTGTTGCGCGAGCTCTCCGGCGAGTCGAAATTGATCTCGCCGACCTTGAGCAGCGCGAAGTAGCGCTCGCCGTCCTTCGGCGGGCGGATGAGGCCGGAGATGGTGTCGCCGGTACGCAGGTTGAAGCGCCGGATCTGGCTCGGGCTGACGTAGATGTCGTCGGGTCCGGCGAGATAAGAGCCGTCCGCCGAGCGGAGGAAGCCGAAGCCATCCTGCAGGATCTCGATCACGCCCTCGCCGTAGACGGCCTCGCCGTTGCGGCCGTATTCCTTGAGGATGGAGAAGATGATGTCCTGCTTGCGCGAGCGGGCGAGGCTCTCCAGCCCCATCGACTCGGCCACCTTCACCAGCTGGTTGATGGGCTTGGCCTTGAGCTCGTTGAGGCTCATCGAGCGGCGGGCCTGCTCCAGTTCGGCCTTGCTGACGATTTCGCCGTCGGCCGATGGATCGAACGGTTCCGGATCGTAGATTTCGTCGTGCCGGCCGACGTTGCCGTTCACATTGCCGTTGCCGCCGCCGCCGCGGTTGCCGTCGCGATGGCGGCCCTTGTTGCGCTGCCGGCCCTGGCCGCCCGGCCCTCCCAGATAGCCCCTCACAGGTTGCCGTCCAGGAAAGCCGATAGCTGCGACTTGGACAGGGCGCCGACCTTCTGCGCGTGCACCGTGCCGTTCTTGAACAGGATCAGCGTGGGAATGCCGCGGATGCCGAACCGCGGGGGGACCTGGGGATTCTCGTCGATGTTGATCTTGGCGATCCGCAACCGGCCTTTGTACTCATTGGCCGCCTCGTCGAGGATCGGGGCGATCATCTTGCAGGGACCGCACCATTCAGCCCAGAAATCCAGCAGCACCGGCTCGGTGGACTTCAGGACATCGTTGTCGAAGGTGGCGTCCGAGGTATGGACGATCAGGGGGTTGCTCACGTGCTTCTGGCCTCCAACGGATGGACCTCTGGCGGTACCGGATCGGATCGGTTCTCTAAGGATTTCTTCGAAAGGTTTGCGGCTGGCGCTTGGGGCGCTTCGTGACGGAAGAGGAATCCCGCGCCACGGGTACGGTCAAAGGTTTAGACTAGGTGTTTAAGGATTGGTTCCAGGGGCGCGCAGAATCGCGCCGCGTATGGAGTGCTTTTGTAGCCGGTCCTTGCCTGTTTTGCAAGCCTTGCGCGACCTGCGAGCGCGGACCGGACTACCGACCAAGATGATCAACAAGCTCTGGAAGAAGTTGTTTGGCTCCGGCGGCGCCCCGAAGCCCGCCGCTGAATCCACCCCACCCGTCGCGGCGGACGCCATTGCGCCGCCCCGGCCGGCCGCGGACCGCCGTTCGCAGGTCGCCCCCGACGGCCCCCTGTACAGCAGCTTCGAGCTGGCCCCGGCGGTAATGCAGGGCATCCGTGACGCCGGCTTCGAGCGCTGCACGCCCATCCAGGCGCAGACCCTGCCCTTCGCGCTGGCCGGCCGCGACGTGGCCGGCCAGGCGCAGACCGGTACCGGCAAGACCGCCGCCTTCCTGGTCTCCATGTTCCAGACGCTGCTGAGCCGCGCGCCGGCGCAGCAGCACCCGAAGGCTTCCATCCGCGGCATCGTGATCGCCCCCACCCGCGAGCTGGCCGTGCAGATCCACAACGACGCGCAGGTGCTGGGCAGGCACACCGGCCTGAAGCTGGCCTGCGTGTTCGGCGGCGTGGATTACGAGAAGCAGCGCCGCCAGTTCGACCACGGCGCGGACATCCTCATCGGCACGCCGGGACGCATCATCGACTACTTCAAGCAGCATGTGTTCGAGCTCAGGCACGTGCAGGTGTGCGTGCTGGACGAAGCCGACCGCATGTTCGACCTCGGCTTCATCGCCGACATCCGCTACATGCTGCGCAAGATGCCGCCGCCCGACCAGCGCCAGTCCATGCTGTTCTCCGCGACACTGTCGCAGCGCGTGCTCGAGCTCGCCTACGAGCACATGAACAACCCCGAGCAGATCGCCATCGAGCCCGACCGCGTCACCGCGGACAAGGTGCGCCAGCAGATCTATTTCCCGGCCATGGAGGAGAAGATCCCGCTGCTCATCGGCCTGCTGCGCCAAGCCAAGGCCGAGCGCACCATGGTGTTCGTCAACACGCGCCGCCAGGCCGACCGGCTGGAAGAGGTGCTGCGCGCCAACCACATCAATGCGCAGGCCCTTTCCGGCGACGTGCCGCAGAACAAGCGCCTGCGGTACCTGAAGGATTTCCACAGCGGTGCGCTGTCGGTGCTGATCGCCACCGACGTGGCCTCGCGCGGCCTGCACATCCCGGATGTGAGCCACGTGTTCAACTACGACCTGCCGCAGGACCGCGCCGACTACGTGCACCGCATCGGCCGCACCGCGCGCGCCGGCGCCGAGGGCGATGCCATCAGTTTCGCCTGCGAGGATTACGCCATCTGCCTGCCGGAGATCGAGGACTATATCGGCCACCAGATTCCGCGCGCCACCGTCGCCCCTGACCTGCTGGCGAAGGACGTGGTGTTCCCCAAGCACAAGCCGCGCGAGGATTTTCCGCCGCGGCGGGGCGGCGGCGGACGCGGCGGTCCACGCTTTGGCGGTGGCCGTCCTGGTGGCGGTCCGCAAGGCAGCGGGCGTCCGGGTGGCGGCGGACCACGTCGCGGCCGTCCGCACGGACGCGGCTGATCAGTCGATCCCGGCCACCGACGCCACGTGCGCAAAGCCCGGCGGCGGCGCCCGCGGCGGCCGGCTGGAATCCGGATCGGTAATTGCGATTACCTTGCCGATGCCCGCGGCACGCGCGGCCGCGAGCACCTTCGGATTGTCGTCGATGAAGACGGAACGCGCCGGATCAAAGGGCTCCACGTGCCGCAGCCGCAGCCAGAACTCGGCGTGTTCCTTCGGCGCGCCGAAGCGGTGCGAGCTGTACATCGCGTCCAGCAGCGGCCGGATGGCGACCTTCTCGTCCTTGATGCGCAGCGTCTCCGGATGCGAGTTGGTGGCCAGCACCAGCCGGCGGCCGGCGGCGCGCTGGCGGCGCAGGAAATCCTGCGCGCCCGGCAGCCAGGCGATGCGCGAATCGTGCTCGCTCTTGATCTTCGAGAGATCCAGCTCAAGCACCCGCGACCAGTAATCCAGGCTGTACCAGTTCAGCGTGCCCTCGGCCGAGGCGAGCCGCGGGCCGATTTCCTTCTCCAGCGCCTGCTGCGCCGACATGCCGCGCGCCCGGCCGTAGTACTCCGGCACCACCTCGTGCCAGAAGTGCGTGTCGAAGGCGAGATCGAGCAGCGTGCCGTCGAGGTCCAGCAGCAGCGTGTCGATGTGTTCCGGCAGTCGCATGCGTTCGTTTGCCACCTGCGTATGATACCGGCGGGATGGAAGCGCTCATCGATCTGCACACGCACAGCCGGCATTCGGATGGCACGCTCGCGCCCGCGCAGCTGGTGGCGCTGGCCGCGCAGCGCGGCGTGGCCCTGCTGGCACTGACCGACCACGACACCACGGCCGGCCTCGACGAGGCGCGCGCCGCCGCCCAGGCCGCGGGCATGAACTTCGTCGATGGCGTGGAGATCACGGCGGGCTGGCGCGGACAGGAGATCCACATCGTCGGCCTCGCCATCCGGCCGGATGCGGCCGGGCTGCAGGCACATCTGGCGCGCCTGCTGGCGCTGCGCCGCGCGCGCATCGCGGCCATCGGCGCGAAACTCGCGCGCCATCCGCGTCTCGCGCAGGCCGGCCGCGACGTCGCGGCCGAAGTGCTCGCGCGGGACGGAGTGCCCACGCGCGCGCACGTGGCGCGGGCGCTGGTCGCCGCGGGCATGGCCGCGACCACCCAGAATGCCTTCGACCGCTGGCTGGGCCGTGGCACCGCCGGCCACGTGCCGCAGGAATGGCCGGGTATCGATGCCGCCGTCGCCGCCATCCGCACCGCGGGCGGCCACGCGGTGCTGGCGCATCCGCAGCGCTACAAGCTCTCTTCCGGCGCGCTCGGCCAGCTGTGCGGCGAGTTCCGCGAACACGGCGGCGCGGCGCTGGAAACCAGCCTGCCGGGGCTGTCGCCGAACGACCAGGACCGCCTCGCCCGGCTGGCGCGCGCGCACCAGCTCGCGGGCTCGTCGGGCTCGGATTTCCACGAGCCGGGCCTGGCGTGGCGTCCGCTGGGCCGCTTCGCTAAGCTACCGCCGGGAATCGAGCCGCTGCATGCGCGCCTGATGTAGGAAAACCGCGTGTCGGAAGACGGCGAAGACAACGTCGATCACGAGCTGTTCCGCAACATCGAGAAGTTGCGCCAGCTGCGTATCGAACACCGCGACCTGGACCAGATCATCGCGCGGCTGGCCCTCGACATCCACGTGGACGAGGTGCAGATGCGGCGCCTGAAGAAACGCAAGCTGCTGCTGCGCGACCAGATCGCACGGCTGGAAAGCCAGTCCATCCCCGACCTCAACGCCTGACCCGTGGCGCTCACCGCAACGGAAATCCGCAACCGCCAGCACGTGCTGGCGCTGTACCGCGACGTGCTCGATCCGCACGACCGCACGCGGCTGCGCGACTACCTGGTGGAGGACTACATCCAGCACAGCCCCGAAGCCAGCGACGGGCTCGCGGGCATCGGCGAGTTCCTCGACTGGCTGCAGGCCGCGCATCCGGGCCACCGCAACCACATCCAGCGCATCTTCGCGCAGGATGATCACGTGATCGTGCACCTGCGGGTGACAGTGCCGGGCGAGGCGGACCTTGCGGTGGTCGATATCTTCCGGCTCAATGAGGCGGGCATGATCGCCGAGCACTGGGACATCGTGCAGCGCGTGCCCGCGAACCCGAAGAACGGCAATGGCATGTTCTGAATGCGGCGCAATGCCGCGCGACCATGGCGGCGGAGACGCGACGTGAGCAGCGATTTCGCTCCGGAAGAGGTCGAAATCCAGTTCGTGCGCTCCTCCGGCCCCGGCGGCCAGAACGTCAACAAGGTGGCCACCGCCGCACAGCTGCGCTTCCACGTCGGGCGCAGCGCGCGCCTCGATGCCGCCGCGAAGCAACGATTGCGCCGGTTGGCCGGCCACCGGCTCACCGACGCCGACGAGATCCTGATCATCGCGCGCAACCATCGCACGCAGGAAGGCAACCGCCGCGACGCGCTCGACCGGCTGGCCGCATTGCTCGACGCCGCGCGCCGCGCGCCGGTGCCGCGGCGGGCCACGAAACCCACGCGGGCGTCGAAGGAACGGCGGCTGTCTTCCAAGGCACGCTCCGGCCGCAACAAGCGGCTGCGCGGGCGCGTGCGCGGCGATGACTGAGCCGTCCGCGCAGTACGACCTGCTGGTCATCGGCGGCGGCGTCAATGGCGCCGGCATCGCGCGCGATGCGGCCGGCCGCGGCCTCGCGGTGTGCCTGGTGGAGCAGGACGACCTGGCCGCGCACACCTCCTCGGCCAGCACCAAGCTGATCCACGGCGGGCTGCGCTATCTCGAGCAGGGCGAGCTGCGCCTGGTGCGCGAGGCACTGGCCGAGCGCGAGCGGCTGCTGGCCATCGCGCCGCACATCGTGCGGCCGCTGCGCTTCGTGCTGCCGTACATCGACGGGCTGCGTCCGCGCTGGCTGCTGCGCCTGGGCCTGTTCGTGTACGACCATGCGGGCGGCCGCGAGAAACTCGCCGCTTCCGCCGGCACGCGCCTGGCGGGTACGCCGCTGGGCGCGCCGCTGCGCGCGGACATATCCGACGGTTTCGAATATTCCGACTGCGCCGTCGACGACAGCCGGCTCGTGGTGCTGAACGCGCTGGATGCGGCCGAGCGCGGCGCCACCGTGCTGACGCGCCGGCGCGTGGTCGCCATCGAGGCGCAATCAGCGGGGTGGCAAATCACGGTCGAGGATCGCGGCAACGGCGCACGCGCCGCGCTGCGCGCCCGCGCGCTGGTCAACGCCACCGGGGCCTGGGTCAACGGCCTGCTGCAGCTCGCGGGGCTGCAGCCGCGCCAGCACCTGCGGCTGGTGAAGGGCAGCCACCTGGTACTGCGGCGGCAGTATGAAGGCGAGCATGCCTACCTGCTGCAGAGCCCGGACCGGCGCGTGGTGTTCGCGATCCCCTGGGAGGGCTGCTACACGCTGGTGGGCACCACGGACGTGCCCTTCGACGGCGACCCGGCGCGGGTGAGCATCGATGCCGCCGAGACCGGTTACCTGCTCGGGATACTCAACCGCTTCCTGCGCCGGCCGGCAACCGCGGCGGACATCGTGGCCAGCTTCTCCGGCGTGCGGCCGCTGTACGACGACGGCAGCGGCGGCACTGCGCAGCAGGTCTCGCGCGACTATCACCTCGAGCTGCAGCACAATGCCACCGCCGCGCCCATCCTTTCCGTCTACGGCGGCAAGATCACCACTTATCGCCGCCTCGCGGAGCACGCGCTCGCGCTGCTGCTGCCGGCGATGGATATCCACGGCACCGCGACCTGGACCGGTGGCGAGCCATTGCCCGGCGGCGACCTGCCGGCGGCCGACTACGATGCCTTCCTCCGGCACTCGCTGGCGCGCTGGCCGGAAATGCCACCCGACCTCATCGCGCGGCTGGCACGGCATTACGGCACGCGCATGGCGCGCATCCTCGGCGACGCCCGCAGGCTGGAGGATCTCGGTGCGCGCTTCGGCACGGATCTCACGCTCGCGGAGGTGCGCCATCTCGTGGCGGGCGAATGGGCGCGCGGCGCGGAAGACATCCTGTGGCGCCGCACGCGCCTCGGGATCGGGCTGCCCGCCTCAGCCGTGCACGACCTGCAGGATGCTGTGGCGCAGCTGCTCGGATAGCACCAGGCGCGCGTCCTCGGCGATCAGCGCCAGCTCATCGCCGAACACCAGCCGTCCCTCCACGTCCGCGCGCACCACGCCCTGCCGGCGCAGCAGCCCGACGAAGCCTTCGAACAAGGTGCGGTCGAAGAATTCCGGCGAGTAGAAGCCGTACAGCGTGACCATGCGGTTGGCCATCTGCTGGCAGCGCTGCGCCAGCTCGGCCTGGGAAAGCTGCGCGCTGCCGGCGCGCAGCAGCAGCGCGATGACGAGGTAATAGCGCTCGATGGTGCGCAGCATCGGCTGGGCCAGCAGCGACAGCTGCATCGCCTGGCTGGACGCTGCCGATGCCGCGCGCCAGGGATTGCCATCGCCGCGGAGCAGCCCGGCCGCGCGCATCGCGGCCAGCTGCGCCTGCGCCGCGTCCTCCAGCTGGTCCGGCTCCCAGCGCAGGAACAGCTCCGCGTGCAGGTACGGGTACAGGCGGCGCGCGATGCGCAGCAGGTCGCCGTGGTGCTGGGTTTCGCTGGAAAGAAAGCAGCAGGCCAGCAGCGAGGGCAGCGCCACCAGGTGCAGCACATTGTTGCGGTACCAGGGCATGGCGGCGGCATGCTGCGGGGCCAGCGCCAGTGTGTCCGTCTCGCCGCGCACCAGCAGGCCGCGCGCCAGGCCGGATTCCACGATCTGCGCCGCATCCATTCCGGTGACGGTCACGTGCCGCGAATACGGGGCGCCGCGCAGCATCGCCAGATAGACGGCCAGCTGCCGCTGCAGATCGTCACGCAGCATGGCCTGCTTCGGCGTGGCCAGCAGCACCAGCGCCAGCAGGTTGACCGGAGTCACGGCGGCGGCCGCATGAATGTTGCGCATGATGCGCTGGGCCAGCTCTTCCACGGTCGCGGCCGGCACGCCGCTGCGCCCATCCTCGCCGCGCCGCGCGCGCCAGTCCGGCAGGTGCGCATCCAGCAGCGGCGTCAGCGCGATCGGCTCGCCGATGTTCACGTGCACGCGCCCGAAGTTCTGGCGCAGCAGCCGCAGGGCCCGCAGGAACCCCAGCAGGGATTCCTTTTCCTTGGGCTTGCCGGACAGCTCGCGCACGTAGCTGTCGATTTCCATCACGCGCTCGTAGCCGATGTACACCGGCACGAACATCACCGGGCGCACCGGCTGGCGCAGGTAGCTGCGCAGCGTCATCGACAGCATGCCCGTC
>DATJXQ010000153.1:0-2499 GCA_035500015.1 Steroidobacteraceae bacterium | reverse complement strand
GCTTGCGCGGCGCTTCCGTGGCTGTCGGTCTCCGCGCCCGGCCATTCCGGTGCCGGGGGCGCCGCGCTTAGCCCGCACGGCGACGGGTTGATCCGTGCGATTAGCCAAGCCCTTCCGGCGATTGTCCTATGTGGCGAGTTGCTGCGCAGGGGGCATTACACGCGCCGGCTGCCGGCATTGGATGCCGTCGGCGATGTGATCGGCGCCGCGGCACTGGCGGCAATCTGCAGCGCGTTGGTCGGCTTCGCTGGCGGGCAGGCGGTGAGCGGACTCGCCGTCGCAGCGCAATGGGCGGCATTGACTGGTTTGCTGGTGCTGTTCCGCGTGGTTGCCCGGGCTGCGCTCACGCGACTCGGGTTGTGGACGCTGCGCACGCTTGTCGTCGGGCGGAATGAGGATGCTAGGCGGGTGGCCGGTGCGCTCCGGTCCGCGAATCGGCTGGGCTTGTCCGTTGTCGGCGTGGTCGAAGGACGCGTGCTCGACGCCCTTGTGGGAGCCGCCTCCCGTACGGCCGATGGCCCGCTTTTGCGCGATGCGGACTGTGTAGTGCTGGTGACGGATCCGCAGGATAGGGGCGGACAGGCGGCGTTGCTGCGCAGGCTTCATCGCGAGCGCGTGCCCTGCATGGTAGCGCGGGCGGCGGTCGGCCAGCCGGTTGCGACGAACTACACCTATCTGTTCGGCCACGACGTTGGGCTGATGCAGACTGGTTCCCCCGTGCTTCGCCGCGTTGCTCGCGCCGCCAAGCGGTGCTTCGATCCCGCCATTGCGGCCCTGCTGCTGCTCGCGCTGTCGCCACTGCTGCTTGCCGTGGCGGCGGCAGTGCGGCGGGACGGCGGGCCGGTCTTTTACCGCCATGTGCGGCTCGGCCTGGGTGGGCGCAGCTTCCCCTGCCTCAAGTTCCGCACGATGCACGTGAACGCGGATCGTGCGCTTGCGGAGCTGCTGGCGCGCGACCCGGCGGCGGCGGCGGAATGGGCCGCCACGCAGAAGCTGAAGAACGATCCGCGTGTGACGTCGGTCGGTCAGCTCCTGCGCAAGACCAGCCTCGATGAGCTGCCGCAGCTCATCAACGTCCTGCGCGGGGAAATGAGCCTTGTGGGTCCGCGCCCGATCGTGGCGTCCGAGCTGCGTTACTACGGGGACGCCGCGGACGATTACTTCGCGACACGCCCTGGTCTCACGGGGCTGTGGCAGGTCAGCGGCCGCAGCGACACCAGCTACGAACGCCGCGTTGAGCTGGACGCGTGGTATGTCCGCAACTGGACCCTTCAGCATGACATTGTGATCCTGCTGAAGACCGTGCCCGCCGTCCTGCTGCGACGCGGCGCAGTTTGACGCGGGACGCTCGCCACATGGTCCGCACTGGAGGGGCGCCGCCCTCGCCGGGGGGCGGTCGCTACGCAGCTGGGATCGTCTGGTCCGCGACGCACGCAGCGGCAGGGGTTGCGCTGCCGTTTGTCGTCTTCGTGTTCTTCGCCCGTCACCTGGAGCCTGGCGAGGTCGGTCTGGTCGCCATCGGCACGGCGATGGCGGAGATCGTCAAGGCGTTCGGTGTCCCGGGCCTGTACGAAGCGTTGTTGCAGCAGCAGCAGGACGCGCGACGCTGCCACGAGACGGCGGCCGCAGTGCTGCTGATTGCGGGTGTAGCGCTTTTTGCTGTGTATGTCGGCATCGTCGTGCTTGCCGGGTTGGCGGTGCCCGACGTCGCGCAACATCAGCTTGCCCTTTCGGCAGTCGGCGCGCGCATAGCGTTTGATCTCGCGACCCTGCAACCCCTCGCAGCGCTGGCCCAGCGGCTGTCCTATCGCCGGATGGCGCTGCGCTCGGTGGTCGGCAATCTCGGTGCGGCCGTCGCCGGCATCGGAATTGCGCTGTTGGGCGCGCCGCTGACCGGGCTGGTCGCCTATCTGGTTGCACAGTCCGCGCTGGTATGGCTCGTCACCGTCGTCGGCAGCGGTAGCCTCGCCCGGCCGCGCTTTGACGCCACCGCCATGATGCGGATGGCGCGCGAGGCCGGAGCTGCTTCCGTCGTGCGGCTGGTCGCTGCGGCGAACAATTCGTTGGACCAGCTCCTTGTCGGGAGCTGGCTCGGGCAAGGCGCTGTCGGCTACTACAACCTGGGCAAGCGGCTGGAGACAGTGTTCATCACGGCCGCGGCCTCCTTTTCCTCCATTCTGTTCCAACCGCTGTTTTCGCGCGAGCCGCCCTCGCAGCGCGCGACCGGACTGGTGCGCGGACTGGCGGTGATGTGCGTCATCTGTGGCCTACCGTGCGCGATCTTCGTCGCGAACGCAGTGGATGTGGTACGCTTGGTGTTCGGTTCAACGTGGTCACCGGCAGGACCGGTTGCTGCCCTCCTGGCTGTCGGCGGGGCCGTGCGGGCTTTCGGCAGCGTGCATGGGGCGCTCTTGTCGGTCTCTGGCCGCAACCATCAGCTCATGACGCTCTCGGCAATATCCGCAGCAAGCGGCGTTGCGGTCGTGTTGGCAGCAGCCC
>DATJXQ010000152.1:0-2083 GCA_035500015.1 Steroidobacteraceae bacterium | reverse complement strand
GGTATACAGATAACGGAACGAGGGGTGGAAGCACAGGTGACGCGGGCCGCAGCCGCTGTCATCAGCGGCATAGCCATGGGTGCTCAATGCACCGGTGGCCGCATCGAAGCGCAGTACATGACAGCGGTTGGCCTCGATCTCGCTGGCGATGGCGAAGCGTTGCGTGCGCGACAATACGATGGCATGCGGTTTGGTGCGCTCGACGCCGCTGTCACCGGCGGCTGCGCCCGGCGGTTGCGCGGCCAGCGCGCCCGGCGCCTGCGGCGCCGGCAGTTCGCCGCGCAGTTCGGTGCCGATCAGGGCGCTGCGCCGGCCCAGTGAGCCGTCGGCGTTGAGCCGGAAGCACACGATGCTGTTGGTGGAAAAATTCGTGGTCAGCAGATTCGTGCCGCTGCGGTCCACCACGCCCACCGTCGGGCCGCCGCCGCCGCTGGGCACGGTGTTCAGCTCGCGCAGGTCGCCGCCCTCGATGGCAAAGGCGGTGATGGCATTCTGTCCCTGCACGCGCGTGTTCTGGCCACGACAGGCATAGAGCGTGCGGCCATTGGCATGCAGGATCAGATTGACGGGATTGCTTACCTCGGCCGCCAGGCGGGCGCTGCCCACGCGGCCGCTGGCGGCGTCGAAATCGAAGCTGTAGATGCCGCGGCTGAGATGATCCGCTCCGCGCGCCCCGAACTCCGGCGGAATCGCCTCGCCGGAGGCATTGGTGTAGCTGCCGACGAACACTTGGCGGATCGCGCCAGCGGCGCGCGCGCGCAGCAGCGGGTGAGCGCTGAATGCAGCAGCGGCCGCGATCTGCAGTGCGCTGCGACGGGTGATGGCTGTCATGGCTCGATGTTATGGTAGGACTCCGGCGCCAGACTACACGAGCGCAATGCGCCTCGACCATCATCAGTACCAAACGGCCGGAACTTACGGGGGATCAAGCATGAACAGGATGATCGGCTTCTCATACATGAGCGTGGTGTCGGCCGCCGTGCTGGCCGTGCCGGGCACGATCGACGCGGCCCAGCCGGCAGCCATTCCGGCCTACATCACGGCGGCGGTGGCCGATGCCAGCAGGCCCGACAGCGACCGGCAGCGCGACGTGAACCGCAAGCCGGCCGAGGTGCTGGCGTTTGCCGGCGTGCAGCCGGGCGACCAGGTCGGTGAGCTGATGGCGGGCGGCGGCTATTTCACGCGTCTGTTCTGCAAGATCGTCGGCAACACCGGCCACGTCTACACGATGAACATCACCGCCACCAAGCAGATGGATCGCCCGCCGCCGGATGCGCCGCGTCCGGGACCGGCGCCGGCGCCTGCCGCAGCGCCCAGTGGTGAGGCCTGCACCAATGTCACGGCCGACGCCAAACCGGCCGCGCAGTTCGCGCTGCCGGCCGGACTCGACCTGGTGTGGACTTCGGAGAACTATCACGATCTGCACAACGACATGTTCGGCAAGCCGGACATGCTGGTCTTCGACAAGGCGGTGTTTGCGGCGCTCAAACCCGGTGGTGTCTTCATGGTGGAGGATCACGCGGCGGCCGCGGGAACCGGTGCCAGCGTCACCGAAACCCTGCATCGCATCGATGTCGAACAGGTCAAGAAGGAAGTGACGGCGGCGGGCTTCGTGTTCGAGGCCGCCAGCACCGTGCTGGCCAACCCCGAGGATCCGCACACCGAAGGGCCGTTCAAGCTCAATGGCCGCAGCGACAAGTTCCTGCTGCGCTTCCGCAAGCCGGCGAAATAATCAACGTTCCGGGAAATCCTGCCTCATGCCGAAGAATCGACTCGAAGCGTTCAGTGATGGCGTCATCGCCATCCTGATCACCATCATGGTGCTGGAGCTGAAGGTGCCGCACGAGTCTACGGTGGCGGCGCTGGCGCCGCTGTGGCCGGTGCTGGCCTGCTACGTCATGAGCTTCGTCTATCTCGGCATCTATTGGAACAACCACCATCATCTGCTGCATGCCGCGCGCCATGTGAATGGCGCCACGCTGTGGGCCAACGCGCACTTGTTGTTCTGGCTGTCACTGGTGCCCTTCGTCACCGCCTGGATGGGCGAGAACCATTTCGCGCCCATCCCGGTGGCCGCCTATGG
>DATJXQ010000151.1:0-7119 GCA_035500015.1 Steroidobacteraceae bacterium | reverse complement strand
GCGCACCGGCGAGGCATTACTGGAATACGCGCAGTTCTACCGCGACAACCTGCCGGCTGTTTCCGAGGGCGGCAAGCTGCGCTTCCAGGGCCCGGTGTACATGACCAACTGGGACCGCACGCTGGTGGCGATGATCATGTTCCCCATCGGGCACGACAAGGAACTGAACGCCAAGATGCGCGCCGCCTTCGAGAAATGGGTGCAGCTGGCCGCCGCGCGCGGCTGGGGCGAATACCGCACGCCGGTGATCTTCCAGGACCTGGTGGCGAAGACCTACTCGTACAACAACAACGCGATCACGCGGCTGCGCGAGACCATCAAGGATGCGGTGGATCCGCACGGCATCCTGTCGCCGGGCCGTTATGGCGTGTGGCCCAAGCACCTGAGGAAAGCATGATGCACAAGATCACTCTCATTGCGTCGGCACTGGCACTGTGTGGTTCGGTCACGGCGCTCGCCGCGGAACCGGAACTGGGCGAGCGCGTGTACCAGCGCTGGTGCGTGCACTGCCACTCGGCCGGGCGCGGCAATCCGGGCACGCAGTCGCTGCAGGTGAAGTACGGCAACCAGAAACCGGCGGTGCTGCTCGACCGCACCGACCTCACGCCGGAATTCGTGGCGTTCTCGCTGCGGCAGGGTGTGATGTCCATGCCGCCGTTCCGCAAGACCGAGATCACCGACGAGGAACTGGCGGCGGTATCCAAGTGGGTCGCCAGCGGAGGCGGCAAGCGCTGAGCTGGGGATTTCAGGAGGGGGTCTCATGGCAAACAGAAGAACCTTTCTTCAGGCCGCCGCGGCTGCGGCCGCGCTGGTGCCGGCCGGCGTGAAGCTGGCGGCCGCGGCACAGCAGGCGAAGTCGGCGCCCGCAGCGGCGCGCGCCACTTCGGCGGCCGCGCCATCACGACTGCCGCCAGGAGTCAGCCGCGAGGATTTCAACCGCGTGCTCGCCGCCTGGCGCGATACCGTGGGTGCAGAATGGGTGTTCACCTCCGATGCGGATGTGGCGCTGTATCGCGATGCCTATTCACCGTACTGGGGCGAACCCGAGGAACGTGTTGCTTCGGCCGGCGTGGCGCCGCGCACGCTGGAGCAGGTGCAGGCCGTGGTGCGCGTGGCCAACCGGTACCGGGTGCCGCTGTACACGATTTCCACCGGCCGCAACCTGGCCTACGGCGGATCGGCGCCGGTGTACTCCGGCAGCGTGGTGCTGGATCTCAAGCGCATGAACCAGGTGCTGGAGGTCAACGAACCCAATGCCTATGCGCTGGTCGAGCCGGGCGTGAATTACTTCGACCTGTACAACCACATCCAGGACAAGAAGCTGGATGTGTGGATCGATCCGCCGGATCCGGGCTGGGGCAGCGTGATCGGCAATGCGCTGGACGGCGGCGGCGGCTGGACGGCTTCGCCGTTCCGCGACCACTTCGGTTCCCACTGCGGCATGGAAGTAGTGCTCGCCAATGGCGAAGTCGTGCGCACCGGCATGGGCGCGCTGCCCAATTCGAAGTCCTGGCAGCACAACCGCTGGGGTTTCGGGCCGTGGGTGGATGGACTGTTCCGCCAGGGCAACATGGGTGTCGTCACCAAGATGGGTTTCTACCTGATGCCGCGGCCCGAGGCGATGCAGACCGCCACCGTGCAGGTGACCCGCGCCGAAGATGCAGTGCCGCTGATCGATACGCTGAACCTGCTGGAGAACCAGCACGTGGTGAATGGTTCGACCGGGTTGAGCGGCACCGGCGCGAACTGGTCGGCCCAGTTGCCGATCTACGGCCCCGAGAAGGTGGTGCAGGCGCAGATGGAGTATTGCCGGGACCAGTTCGCGAAGATCCCGAACAGCCGCTTTACCGTCGGCGAGATGTTCCGCACGCCGCTGGACGAGGCCACGCTGGCGCGCGTGCGCGCGGTGAACTTCGGCGTTCCGAATCTTTCCACGTTCCAGATGCTGAGCCGCACGCCGGGGCAGGCCGATCCCAACGCGTCGACCGGCCACATGGATTTCTCGCCCATCCTGCCGCGCACCGGCGAGGCATTGCTGGAGTTCGCGCAGTTCTATCGCGACAACCTGCCGGCGGTGTCGGAGAACAATACCCTGCGCTTCCTGGGTCCGGTGTACATGACCAACTGGGACCGCACGCTGGTGGCGCTGATCATGTTCCCGATCGGCCACGACAAGGCGATGAACGCGAAGATGCGCGGCGCCTTCGAGAAGTGGGTGCAGCTGTGCGCGGCGCATGGCTGGGGCGAGTACCGTACGCCAGGCGTCTTCCAGGACACGGTGGCGAAGGTCTATTCGTACAACAACCACTCGCTGACGCGGTTCCGCGAGACCATCAAGGATGCGGTGGATCCCAACGGCATCCTCTCGCCGGGGCGTTACGGCGTGTGGCCGAGGCACCTGCGCAAGGCCTGACGCGGTGGGTAACCTGCATGCACGCCGCCGATTTGCGGCTGGATGCGCGGGACGGTACGGGTTGTCATCTGGCAATGACAACAGCGCTGCGCTAACCTCGGACAGCCGCCGCAACGGGAGACTACTGTCAAAGGCAAGATGCTATTCCAGTCCGCCGCGGGTCTGATGCTGGTGTGCTGGGTATGGGCAATGCCCGCCATGCCGGCGCCGGACGAAACCGTCGTGCTGATGCGCGACGTCAGGGACATGGACGCCCAGGTGCAGTGGACGCGCCGTGTCGACCACTACACCCTGCAGATCGGGCTGAAGTCCAACACCCTGGGAAGCACCTTGGGGTTGCCTTCCCTCGTCTCCGGCAAAACGGGGCTGGCGTCTCCCAAGCCGCTGCCGCATGACAATCCGCCAGTACAAGTCTGGCTGCTGCGTGCAGACGGCACCATGATTCCGCCGGATCGGGCTACGTACAATACACCCGAGAACATGCTCGTGACCGAGTACAACTTTGTGTACCCAACCTCCGCCGGCGAGCAGGCCGTGGCCGTGGCGGTGATGATCTCGGGACGCTATTTCATTCAGCGGCTGAACTCGTTCCCGGACCGGAAGAACTGATCCCGTCATAGCGCCAGCGGCAGGCTGTCGCAGAAGTCCGCGACGGCCTGCGCATAGCGTGCCGGATTATCGAGTGCCGCGAGATGGCCGGCGCCAGGCAGCGTGAGGCGTTGGGCATGGGGCATCTGCCGCTGCAGCGTGGCCCCGGCCGCACGGCGCGTTGGCTCATCGCGACCGCCGTTGAGGATCAGCACCGGCGCGGCAATGCTGCCGGTCTGCGGCGCGCGGGCATGCGCCAACGGATGCAGCAGGTCCAGGCCGCGATAGCGCGTGAGGATGGCGGCGAGCAGTTCGTGGGCTGCCGCATCGCCGGTACGCAGCTCCATCAGCGGATGGCGCAGGATGGCGGCCTGCAGCGCCCGGGGCCCATCCGCGGCAAGTCGCTGCGCATACTCCAGCAGCGGCAGCCCGGATTCCACGTCGAAGGCTGGCGCGCCATCGAGCACCAGCGCTCGCGTGCGTGCCGGTTCACGACAGGCGAAGTGCAGCGCGAGCCGTGCGCCCTGCGACATCCCCACCAGCACGGGAAAGCGGACGCCCGCGGCAGCCAGTATCGCCAGCAGGTCATCCACATTGCGGTGGATGTCGGGCGTTCCCGTGGACAGCCCGAAGCCGCGCCGGTCGAAGCGCAGCACGGTGAAGCGGGGGGCCAGCAGCGCGACAACCGGATCCCAGTAGTCAAGGTCCAGTGCCCAGCCATGCAGCAGCACCAGCTCCGGGCCGCTGCCGGCCAGGCGCCAGCGCAGGCGGGCGCCGGCGCGGTCGAGAAAGCGGTCTTGGACGGGTTGCGGCGTTGACATGGGCGGCGCTGGCGTCTCACGATAACCCGTTTGCCAGCACGTATGGCGAATCATTCCTTTCGGGGGTCCGTCGCGCAATGAAGATCGGTCGCCAGGAGCATCACAGCTCGGCGCTGTCCACGTCCAATGCCGACACGATTGTGGTGCGCGGCAAGGACCTGTGCCGCGAGCTCATCGGCCAGGTCGGCTTCACCGATTACCTGTGGTTCCTGCTGTCGGGGGAATTGCCGCAGCCGGCGCAGCGCCGCGTGCTCGATGCCACGCTGGTGGCCATCGCCGAGCACGGCCTGGTGCCCAGCGTGCAGGCCAGCCGCATGACCTATGCCGCCGCGCCGGAAGCCTTGCAGGGTGCGGTGGCAGCGGGGCTGCTGGGCTGCGGCTCGGTGATTCTTGGCGCCGCGCAGGATGCGGGAAAACTGCTGGCCGATGTGGTGGCTCGCAGCCGCGACGCGGATCTCGCCGCCGCAGCCACCGCGGCCGTCACCGATCTGCGCAAGACACAGAAGGCCGTGCCCGGCTACGGGCATCCGCTGCACAAGGGCGAGGATCCGCGCGCCACGCGGCTGTTCGAAGTGGCGACCGAAGCCGGGCTGCCGGATGCGCACCGCCGCGCCGCGAAGCAGATCGAAGCGCTGATGCCGCAGCTCACCGGCAAGCCGCTGGTGATGAACGTATCCGCGGCGATCCCCGCGGTGCTGCTGGATGCGGGCTTTCCGCTTGGCGCGCTGAAGGGCGTGCCGCTGCTGGCACGCACCGCGAGTCTGGTGGCGCATCTGCTCGAGGAGCAGGCGAAGCCCATCGGTTTCGTGCTATCGCATGCGGCCGCGCAGGCCATTGATTACGACGGCCCGGTTCCCCCCGGTTTCGTCCGGGGAGATACATGAAGGGTCTGGATGTACTGAAGGGTGTGAAGATCGTCGAGCAGGGCACGTTCATCACCGGGCCCTGCACCGGCATCATGCTGGCCGATCTCGGCGCCGATGTGATCAAGGTGGAGAGCCCGGACGGCGACCCGTACCGCGCCTACCAGGGTGGGCAGTATTCGCCGCACTTCCAGGCCTACAACCGCAACAAGCGCAGCCTGGCGCTGGACATGAAGCAGCAGGGTGATCGCGCCATTTTCGATTCGCTGATCAAGGAAGCCGATGTCTTCATCCAGAACTTCCGGCCCGGCACGGCCGATCGTCTCGGCGCTGGCGCCAAGCGTCTGCAGGAACTGAATCCGAAGCTGGTGTACTGCTCGATCAGCGGCTTCGGCGGCGATGGCCCCTATGTGGATCGCCCCAGCTACGATTCCGTGGCGCAGGCGCTGTCGGGATTCCTGAGCGTGGTGGTGGATGAGAGCCGGCCGCGGTTTCTTGGCCCCGCGCTGGCCGATGCCATCACCGGCATCTATGCGTCTTACGGCGTGCTCGGCGCATTGTTCGACCGCAGCCGCACCGGCAAGGGCCGCATGGTCGAAGTGTCCATGCTCGAAGCCATGGCGCATTTCGCTGTGGAACCATTCGCTGCTTTCTTTGCGCTGGGCGCGGTGCCGAAGTCCGCGGATCGTCCGCGCCTGGCGCAGGCGCATATCCTGCGCACCAGGGATGGAGGCCTGATCGCCATCCATCTGTCGTCGCTGGAAAAATTCTGGACCGGCCTGCTCGCCGCGGTGAATGCGCCGGAGCTGGGCACCGATCCGCGCTTCAACACCCGGCTGCTGCGCATCGAGAACTACGATGCGCTGGGCGCCGAACTGGATCGCCGTTTCCAGCAGGGCACGGTGGCCGAATGGGTGGAACGTCTGGGCGCCGCGGATGTGCCCTTCGCACCGATCAACAAGGTGGATGCGGTGGTGAACGATCCGCAGGTCAAACACCTGGGGCTGATGGTGCCGGTGGAGAATCCGCATGCCGCAAAGCAGGCGGTGCGCCCGGCCGTGCAGTTCGATGGCCAGCGCGCCGATGCGGTGTATCCTGCGCCGCTGCTGAACGAACATGGCGCGGCCATCCGCGCGCAGCTCGCCAAATCCGCGGCCTGGCCGGCGCGGTAATCGTTCGAGAGATCTTAAAGAGGGGGTCCGATGCTGTTTCCCACCACGCTTGTCGGGAGCTATCCGCAGCCCGAATGGCTGATCGATCGCAAGAAGCTCGCGGGACGCTTTCCGCCGCGCGTGCGCGTGAAGGAACTGTGGCGCGTGCCCGAGGAATTCATCGAAGAGGCCTGGCAGGACGCGACGCTGCTGGCCATCCGCGCGCAGGAGCGCGCCGGCATCGACATCATTTCGGACGGCGAAATGCGCCGCGAGAGCTACTCGAACCGCTTCGCCACCGCGCTGGATGGCGTGGATCTGGAGAACCATGGCGAGGCGCTGGACCGCAGCGGCCACCCCAACCCCGTGCCGCGCGTCACCGGCACCATCCGCCGCCGTCATGCAGTGATGGTCGACGACGTGAAGTTCCTGTCCGCCAATACGCAGCGGCATGTGAAGATCACCGTGCCTGGTCCGTTCACCATGTCGCAGCAGGCGCAGATCGATGCCTACGGCGGCAGCCGTGAGAAGGCGGCCATGGACTATGCCAGGGCGGTCAACGAAGAGATCCGCGACCTGTTCGCCGCCGGCGCCGATGTGGTGCAGATCGACGAGCCCTACATGCAGGCGCGTCCCGAGGATGCGCGCAAGTACGGCCTGGCGGCGCTGAACGCCGCGCTGGAAGGCGTCGTGGGGAAGACCGCCGTGCACATCTGCTTCGGCTACGCGGCCATCATCCACACGCGTCCTGGCAAGGAGGGTTATTCCTTCCTCACCGAGCTGTCGAAGTGCTCCTGCCAGCAGATCTCCATCGAGACGGCGCAGTCGAACCTGGACTGCAGCGTGTTGGCGGGGCTGCCTGGCAAAACCATCATCCTGGGCGTCATCGACCTGTCGGACATGAACGTCGAGACCCCGGAAACCGTGGCCGCGCGCATCCGCAAGGCGCTGGAATATGTGCCGCCGGAGAACATCATCGTTGCACCGGATTGCGGCATGAAATACCTGCCGCGTCACGTGGCCGACGGCAAACTGGCCGCCATGGTGGCCGGGGCCGCCATTGTCCGCCAGGAGCATGGCGGGAACTGATCCGGCGGGACCCAATCAGTAAACTAGCCAGTACACTAGGGGACCCCCGGGCGCCAAGTAGGAAGGAATTGATCATGGCCATTACCGCGAAACTGCCGTCACGCCTGCACCACACGGCCTACACCTCCAAAGACCTCGAAGCCACGCGTCATTTCTACGAGGACATCATCGGGCTGCCGCTGATCGCCACCTGG
>DATJXQ010000150.1:0-2769 GCA_035500015.1 Steroidobacteraceae bacterium | reverse complement strand
CGACATCGGCAACGTGCAGACCAACCTCGGCATCTCCATGCAGGCCGGCACGCTGCAGGCGGATTTCTCCATCAAGCCCGAGCCGACCTTCGACGTGCGGCACGTGGCCGAGGCGGTGCTGTACATGGCGGGGCTGCCGCTGACCGCCAATGTCTTGAACATGACGGTAATGGCCACCACCATGCCCTTTGTCGGGCGCGGCTAGCGCCCGGGAGCACAGGAGGCACCGTGAGTCGCGAATCCGTCGGCATTTTCCGTTCCCCCGAACCGCACTGGGTGGGTGACGGCTTCCCGGCGCGCACGCTGTTTTCCTATAACCGGCTGGGGCGGCTGGTCAGCCCGTTCCTGCTGCTGGACTATGCCGGGCCTGCGGAATTTCCCGTGACCACGCAGCGCCGCGGCGTGGGCGAGCATCCCCATCGCGGCTTCGAGACGGTGACGCTGGTGTACCAGGGCGAGGTGTCGCATCGGGATACCTCCGGCAGCGGCGGCACCATCGGTCCCGGCGACGTGCAGTGGATGACCGCCGGCCGCGGCGTGATGCACGAGGAATTCCATTCGACGGCCTTCGCGGAAACCGGCGGACGCTTCAAGGTGGCGCAGCTGTGGGTGAACCTGCCGGCGGCGCAGAAGATGACGGCCCCACGCTACCAGGCGATCGGCGCGCGGCAGATCCCCGCCGTGGAGCTGCCCGGCGGCGGCCGGCTGCGCGTGGTGGCCGGGCATTTCGGCGATACGCGGGGACCGGCGCACACCTTCACCGAGCTGAACGTCTGGGATGCGCAGCTGCCGCCCGGTTCGGTGACGCTGCCGGTACCCGAAGGGCATCACGCCATCATCGCGGTGCTGGAGGGCGACATCGCGCTGGCCGGAAGCGATCCACTCGGCGACGGCGACGCGGCAGTGTTCGCCGCGACCGGCGGCGGCATCGAGCTCACGGTGCGTGCGCCGACCACGCTGCTGGTGATGACGGGGCTGCCCATCGACGAGCCCATCGTGGGTTACGGGCCCTTCGTGATGAACACGCGCGAGGAGATCATCGCCGCCTTCGAGGACGTCAACGCCGGCCGCTTCGGCCGGCTCGACGCCTGAGCATGGAATTCAAGGACTATTACGCGGCCATGGGCGTGGCACGCGATGCCACCGCCGAGCAGATCAAGCAGGCGTATCGCAAGCTCGCGCGCAAGTACCATCCCGACGTCAGCAAGGAACCGGATGCCGAGGCGCGCTTCAAGGAGGTCGGCGAGGCGTACGAGGTGCTGCGCGATCCGCAGAAGCGCGCGGCCTACGACCAGCTGGGCAGCGGGCCGCCGCCGGGCCAGGATTTCCGCCCGCCGCCGGACTGGGCCTCCGGCTTCGAGTTCAGCGGCGCAGGGCATGCGGGGCCCGGCGAGGAACAGCAGTTTGCGTTTCGCGGCGATGCCAGCGAGTTCTTCGAGACACTGTTCGGCCGCGCCGGTTTCGCCGGCGCGCGCGGCCCGCGCCCGCGCGAGCGCGGCGAAGACCATCATGCACGCGTGATGGTGGATCTGGAGGCGTCGCTGGAAGGCGGCGCACGAACGCTGACACTGCGCGTGCCGGAGATCGGCGCCGATGGCCGGCCGCAGCTGCGCGAGCGCACGCTGAACGTGAAGATTCCGCGCGGCATCCAGGCCGGCCAGCACATCCGGCTGGCGGGGCAGGGCGAGACCATGCCGGGCGCCACGCAGCCCGGCGACCTGTTCCTCGAGGTGGCGTTCGCGCCGCACCGGCTGTACCGGCCCGAGGGCCGCGACCTGCAGTTCGATCTGCCGGTCGCGCCATGGGAAGCCGCGCTGGGCGCGACGGTGGCGGTGCCCACGCCCGGCGGCGTGGTGGAGCTGCGAATTCCGGCGGGCTCGAAATCCGGCACCCGGCTGCGGCTGCGCGGCCGCGGCCTGCCGTCGCAGCCGCCGGGCGACCTGTACGCCATCCTGCAGGTTGCACTGCCGCCGGCCGACGGCGAGGCCGCGCGCGCCGCCTACCAGGCCTTCGCCGCGGCCGTTGCCTTCAACCCGCGCGCCGCACTCGGAGTCTGACCATGCCAACGCCGGATTCCGCAGCGCTCGCCGGTCGCATCCTTGAAGAAGAGGAAGTGCTCAGCCTCGAGCGGTTGAGCCAGCTGTGCGGCGCGCGCGCCAGCCAGCTGCTGGCCTTCGTCGAGGAGGGCGTGCTCGAAGTGCTCTCGCCGGCACCGCCGCGTTTCGCCGGCACTGCGCTGCGCCGCGCGCGCCTGGCGGTGCGGTTGCAGCGCGACCTGGAGTTGAACACCGCCGGCGTTGCGCTCGTCATCGAGCTGCTCGAGCGCATCGAAGTGCTAGAGCGCCGCCTGGGCGGTTGAGGCCAGCCCTGCCGCGCAGTGATTGTCGGCGAGGTCCTACCGCCCGTCGCGGCATTGCAGTCTCTCGCGCGCCGCGCCGCGCGTCATCCAATGACAGCCGGTGCTCCAACAGGAGAAGCGGTCATGAACTTCATCATCTGGCTGATAGTGGGCGGTCTGGTGGGCTGGGTGGCCAGCCTGATCATGCGCACCGATGCGCAGCAGGGCATTTTCCTCAACATCGTGGTCGGCATCGTCGGGGCATTCATCGGCGGGCTGCTGCTGAGCCCGGTGTTCGGCATCGGCACGATCAACAACGCCGGCCTCACGCTGGGCACGTTCCTGGTTTCGCTCGGCGGTGCGGTGATCCTGCTGGCCATCGTGAACCTGTTTCGCCGTGGCAGCGCACGCTGATCAGCCGGCCGGTCGCG
>DATJXQ010000149.1:0-11647 GCA_035500015.1 Steroidobacteraceae bacterium | reverse complement strand
GGCGTCGCCGCCGCCGAACACGCTGATGTCCAGATCGCGGGTGGCGCCTTTGCCGGCGAATTTCCAGTTGCCCTCGAGCGCCGTGGCGGCGCCTTCGGCGTGCGCGTGAAAGGGTTTCGCGATGTCGAGCTTGAGCGGCAGGCGATCGAGGTCGCCGTCGAAGCTGGCGGTGAACTGCCACGCCGGCTTTCCCTGCGGATGCCAGTCGGCCGATATCCGGCCATCGAGCCCGACCGGATCCGCCGCGCGCACGTCACCGGTGACGGCCATGTGCGTTTCCTGCCAGTCCAGCTGCCCATCGCGTATGTGGATCACGCCGGACAGCACCTGGATGCCCGCGGCAGCGGAAGTGGCGTGCAGCCTGCGCCCGCTGATCAGCACTAGGTCGACGTTGTCGGCGCGCGCCGCGTCGACCTCCACGCCGAAGGTCGGCGGCATGAAGCGCAGCCTGCCGGAGGATTGCGCAGCGGCGACATGGAACACCTGCACGCTCACCTGGCGCGCACGCGCGCCGGACAGCTCGATGCGACGCTGCAGCAGCAGCGGCAGCAGCCGCAGCCGTCCGGCGGCGTCGGTGATGCGCACATCCGCGTGCCGTTCCTGCACGCGCAACGATGCGACCGTGAAGCCGTCGATCAGCGTGCCGCTGACCTGCTCGATGGTGATCTTCACCGGCCCGATCCGCCCGAGATGGGCGGCGACCAGCCGCAGGCCGGCCTGCGTCGAGGCGATCGCGTACAGCGCGGCGGTCGGCGCGAGCAGCAACACGGCCAGCAGGATCAGCAACAATGTGCGCAGCAGTTTCACAGCTTCGGCGTGATGTTGAGGTCCAGGCGCAGTGCGCCCGTGGTGGAAAGCGGCTTGGCGATGTCCAGTCCGATGGATACGCCCGGCAGGCGGTAGCGCAGGCCCACGCCGGCGGCGTATTGCAGCGGATCGTGCAGGTTGTTGAAGGCGTTGCCGAAGTCGAAGAAGGTCGCCACCGCCAGGTTCCACCACGGCAGGTCACGCACCAGCTCGGTGGAGCCGGTCAGCAGGTAGCGGCCGCCGATCTTCTTCAGCTCGCTGGCGCCGCTGGAGTTGGTGACGGTACCTTCCGGCGACAGGCTGTCGTAGGCGAAACCGCGCACGCTGCGGTCGCCGCCGGCGAAAAAGCGGTAGATGCCGGGCAGGTCGTCGAAATTGCTGACCAGCGCCGCGCCGACCTCGCCGCGCAGCAGCAGATGCCACTTCGGGTCGAGGTCGAAGCCATGCTCGGTCTGCACGTGCAGGCGCAGGAAGTTCGAATCCGAGCCCAGCGCGGTGTGCGAACCGAGCAATTCCACGTAGAAGGTCCGGCTGAACAGCTCCTGCCCCAGGAAGCCCCTGGGCACCGAAGCGAAGGCGATGCCCGGCACGAGCAGGTTGCTGGTGAGCTTGTCGATGCCCTCGTCGGTGGTGGTATGCGTGAGCGCGACCGACGTGACGGTCTGCCACAGCCCATGCACGCGCGTGACCGAAGGGGTCAGCGCCGTGGTGTTGGTCTGGATGTCGGAGAGCTCGTCGTAGGTGTTCTGCGCCTCCAGCGACATGCGTTCCAGCGCCGGGTCGCCGATCGGGATGTCGTAACGCGAGTCGACTTCGCGTTTTACCCTGGAGGCCTGGATCTCGGCGCGGAAGCTGTGACCGCGGTCATTCACGCGGGAGTCGGTCCAGCCCAGCGTGCCGCGTACGCCGGTATCCGTGCCATAGCCGCCGCCGAGGGAAAACGACGGCCGGCTGGGGGTGGCGGTGATGCTCACCGGCACCGTCAGTGCATCGTGATCCGCATCCTCCGGAGTCACGTCCACCTGCGAGAAGTACAGGCTGTCGTCCAGCGCGAACTGCGTGCGCAGCAATTCTTCGGCGCTGTACGGCTCGCCTTCCCGGAAGCGCAGGAAGCGGCTCATCAGCCCCGGCCGGATGGTGGTCTGCTGGATGTCGATCCTGCCGAAGCTGTAGCGTGGCCCGGTATCCATCACCAGGGTGATGCTGGCGGAAAGGGCGGCGGTATCCACGAGCATCTCGGAGCGCGCCATCTTTGCGTCCAGGTAACCGTGGGACTGCGCGATGCGCAGCATGTCGCCCTTTACCTTGTCGTATTCGCCGTGGTGCAGTCGCATGCCGACGCGCAGCAGGTTCTGCTGCCGGACGCTGTCGAAGGCCGCATCGTCCTTGCCCGGGCCATGGATCTCCACGGTCAGATCGCGCACGCGCACGGGCTCGCCCGGCTTGATCGCGATGGCGACCCGCCAGTCCTTGCCGGATTGCTGGTAGTCGTAGGCCACTGTCGGCTGGTAGTAGCCGAACGGGCGCAGCGCGTTGCGTACCTCGCCATCGATGCGGTTGACGAGGCGGTGCATCGTGTCCCCGTCGACGCCGGCGCGGTCCTTGTAGCGCTCGACGCTGAGGCGCGTCGTCACGTTGTTGCGCTCCTCGCCTTCCACTCCCTCGATCGTCACCCTGATGTGCGCCGCGGCCGGCACGGTGGCGGCGAGCAGCAGCAGCACGCACCAGCGGCGCATCCGCTCAGGCCGCATGCCGCAGCCAGCCGTCGATCAGGCGCCGCGAGATGGATGTCGCGGGCGGCAGCTGCACTGCGCCGTCGCGGAGCTCCTCGCGGCTGAACCAGCGCGCGTCCTCGAGCTCGCCGTCGCGCAGCACCGGCGGTGCCATCGCGGCGCGCGCGGTGAAGCCGAGCATCAGCGAGGCCGGAAAGGGCCAGGGCTGCGAGGAGTGGTAGGCGATGTCCGTGGGCGCGATGCCGGTTTCCTCGAACACCTCGCGCCGCACCGCATCCTCCAGCGATTCGCCGGGCTCGACGAAGCCGGCGATGGTCGAGTAGCGGCCGGGCTGCCATGCCGCCTGCCGGCCAAGCAGCGCGGCGTTGCCATCGTGCACCAGCACGATGATGGCCGGGTCGAGCCGCGGGAAGCTCTGGTAGCCGCACTGCGGACAGCAGCGCAGATGGCCCGCGCGCACCGATACCATGGTGGCGCCGCAGCGGCTGCAGCAGCGATGCGTGCCCCGCCACAGCTGCAGCGCCCGCGCATAGGCGAGCAGGCCCGCCTCGTCATCAGGCAAATCCGCGGTCAGCGGTCGCAACTCGGCGAAGGCTTCGCCATCGCGCTCCACGGCCTGGTCCGGCGGCAGGTCCACCAGCAGGCAGCGCCGCGCCTGGTACCAGCCAAGCAGCACCAGCCGCTGCGCGTCCTGCGCGGCGGCGGCCACGCGCGGATCGTTGCCGGAGAGGAACGCGGCGCGGGGCGATGCTCCGGCCGCGGACGGGTGGATCAGCGCGGCACCCTGCCGCATCGCTATATAAATGGTGTGTGGATCGGCCTGCGCCTCGGCCAGCCAATTCTCGCGGAGACGCGCCTCGGCGCGCCGGTCGAGGTACGGGCCGGCAAACAGGTTCTCGGAAGCCATTCGAGGGCCGGATCATAGCAATGCCAGCCTCAATGGCGACTGAACCCGGGTCGCGCGAGGTCGGGTGGTCTGCCGGTCCGTCAGCAGCCGGTCAGCAGCCGTCCCTGCAGGCTGGCTTCGCAGGCCATGCAGCGCCGCAGGCCGGGCGAGTAGCGGTCCAGCACGATGAGGCCGGTGCAATCCGCGCACGGGCCGGCGCGCAGCTCATCGCCGCGCGCCAGCGCGGTGACCAGGAATACCGCGTGTTCGAAGCTGATGCGCGCGTCGGGCACCAGGCGCAGGTAGGTCTCGAACGCCTCGCACAGCGCCTCGCCGCGCTGCATGCCGGGCAGGCTCCGGTGGGCATCGAGCATCTGGCTCGGCGGCACCACGCCGAGCAGGTAGCAGACGCTGGCCAGCACCGCGGTTTCCTGGCGCATCTGCGGAGTGCGGACGAAAAAGCCGGTCTGCTGTGGCGACTTGCCGCGATGGCGGATGAGCTGCGAGTCGTGGTCCTCGGCCACGTAGGAGCGGTACAGCTTGCGGATGCGGTCGTCGGTCAGCCCCGTCCACATGCGGATCGTCCGCGTGCGCGCCTCGTGCTGGATGAAGCGCAGCGCCAGGTCGTAGCGCTGCCGGTCGCGGCTGTAGCGGTCGTCGGAGATCCTCATGACGTCTCCCGGTTGCGGCCAAAATCTGCAAAAATCGAAATTGGGAAAAATATCCCAAATTTGCAACTTCACTGGAATAGCGCCGCGCGGGATTATTTCGTGCGAACAGGGAGGAATTGCATGGACGGGCGAACAGCCGGTGCGGCGTCGCGGCATTGGCGGGCGGGCCAATGGCTGGCGGATGGTTCCCTCGAATCGGTGGTCGAGATCAACCTGCAGTGCCTGGATTTCCTTGCGGCAATGGCCGCGGCCGGTCCCGCCTGCTGTCCCGCGTTGTTCGCCGGCCAGCGATCTGTGTGGTGCGACATGCCCGGGGAGCTGCGCGCGCGGCTGGCCGCGAGCCCCTGTCTGCTGGCCGACGCGGCTTTCGACGACGAGTCCCGTTGGCGCGGCGTGGCCCCGCGTATGGTGCAGGACGTCCCGGTCCAGTTCGCCGAACCGGTGTTTGCCGGTTGCGGCGCGGCGGATTTCGTCCGCCGCGTGCTGGTGTTCGGCTGGCACCTGGCGCGCGCCAACCGGCAGCTCGCGCGGGTGGTGCTCGGCATGTCGCCGGCCTGCGCCGAGCGCATCGGGCAGCTGCGGCTGCGGGATCTGGACTGGCTGGCGGAACACCGGCCCGGCTGGGTGCGGCCGCGCTGGGAGCGGCAGCCGCGTGTCTGGCAGCACCTGCTGCTCGCGGCGCGTGAGCCGGATGGCGAGCTGCTGACGCATGTGAGTCTGCGTGGTTTGCAGCTGATGGCATCGGGTATGTTGGCCGGAAGGGCGCGGACGCCGTAATGGGCAGGGCTCTTTCCATAGAAATAAATTTGGTGTATTCTTTCTATGGAATGGATGCATTGCAACAATCCATTGCGCAACCCGATCCATCGGCCACGCTGACGAAGGCCGTGGTACGGGCCGCGACCGCCCTCGGCCTGAGCCAGGCGGTATTGGCGGAAGTCCTCGGGGTAAGTCCTGCCACCACCTCACGATTGTTCGCCGGCAGCCATGCGCTGGATCCCGCCCGCAGGCGCGAGTGGGAATTCGCGCTGCTGTTCGTGCGCCTGTTCCGCTCGCTGGATGCCATCGTCGGCAACGACCGCGACGCGCGCACCTGGCTGCGCGGCGCGAACCAGGCGCTGGGCGGCCGGCCTCTCGACCTGCTGCGCAGCGCCGAAGGACTGGTGCGTGTCCTCCACTACCTGGACGCCAGCCGCGGTCGCATCTGAAGGCCGGCGCTGGCAGGGCCGGCTGTGGCGCGCGGTGGAGGCGCAGCACCGCGCATCCACGCTGCGGCTGGTGGATACGCTCGCCGAGCAGGCGCAGCTCGAATCCCTGCTGGAGGCGAGCAAACCCGCGCTGCCGGCACAGGCCGCGGCGCACCACTATCTGCTGCTGACTCCGTTCCGCTATCCCTCGCCCCATCCCGGTGGTTCGCGGTTTCGCGGCGTCACCGATCCAGGCGTGTTCTATGGTGCCGATGAACCGCGCACCGCCTGCGCGGAACTGGGCTACTGGCGCTGGCGTTTCCTGCTGGATAGCCCCGCGCTGGAGCGGCTGGGATCGCTCCCGCACACCTTGTTCCAGGCAGCGGCCGCCGGGACGGCACTGGATCTCACGCAGCCGCCCTTCGCCCGGGACACGCCCGCGTGGACCGCGCCGCACGACTACTCGGCCTGCCAGCACCTGGCCGGCGTGGCGCGGACCGGGCGCATCGCGCTGCTGCGTTATCGCTCGGTGCGCGATCCGGCCGCCGGCATGTGCGCGGCCGTGCTCACGCCGGTGGCGCTCGGCCCGGAGCCGCTGCTCGAGCAGACCTGGCGGCTGACGGTCACACGGCAGCGCATCCAGTGGCAGCGCGACTCGGTACTGCACACGGAAAGCTTCGAGTTCTCCGCCGCCGCGCGGCATGACACCCTTGGGCCGGTAACCTAAACTGCCGCCGGCACATGTCGCTGCAGCCCTTTCATCTCGCGGTTCCCGTCGCGGATCTGGCCGAAGCGCGCCGCTTCTACGGTGGCCTGCTGGGCTGCCCGGAAGGGCGCAGCTCGCCCGAGTGGGTGGACTTCGATTTCTTCGGGCACCAGCTGGTGGCGCATCTGGATCATTCCGCTACGGCGTTCAAGCCTGTGCACAATGCCGTCGACGGCAAGGACGTGCCGGTGCCGCATTTCGGCGTGGTGCTGGAATGGAACCGCTGGCACGAGCTTGCCGCGAAGCTGCGCGCCGCGGGCATGACCTTCGGCATCGAGCCCGGCATCCGTTTCCGGGGCAAGGTCGGCGAGCAGGCCACCATGTTCTTCCAGGATCCCAGTGGCAATGCGCTTGAATTCAAGGCATTCCGCGATCCTTCGCAACTGTTTGCCAGATAGCTTCACGCCGCCGGCCGTGGTGTTCCGCTCGGCGCGCCGGCGCGCCTGCGACGAGCGCGCCTTCGTGCTGCTGGCGGTAGGCATTCCCGGCGAGGTCGAGTTCGCTGGCGAGGGCTACGTGGTGCTGGTCGAAGGCGCGCTGCGCGAGCAGGCCCTGCGGCAGCTGGCGTTGTACGAAGAGGACCGGGCCCGCCGGCCGCCGGTGGCCATGGATGCCCCGGCGCCGCAGGCTGGCGGCTGGCGCGGCGCGGCCGGCTACGCCGCGGTACTGCTGCTGGTTCCGTTCGCAGTGGGGCAGGGCTGGCTCGGCGCCGATCCCTACGGCATTGGTGCCCTGGATCCGCAGAGTGTGCGCGCGGGGCAATGGTGGCGCGCGCTGACTGCGCTCACCCTGCATTGGGACGCCACGCACCTGTTCGGCAACCTGGCTGCCGGCGCGCTGCTGGGCATTTCGGCCGCGCAGGTATGGGGCAGCGCGCGCGCCTGGCTGCTGATCGCGGTGGCCGGAATGAGCGCGAACCTTGCCGAAGGGTTGCTGGATATCGGGCACTACGTTTCGGCCGGCGCCTCCACCGCCGTATTCGCCGCGCTCGGACTGGTCGCAGCGCATGCCTGGCGTACACGCGGCAAGCGTTCGCGCGCCCTGCGGGACTGGGTGCCGCTGGTCGCCGGTCTCGCCCTGCTCGGCATGTTCGGCGCCGGCGTGCAGGATCCGGACAGCCCCGCCGGCGGCGAGACGACTGACGTGGTAGCCCATGCCCTGGGCTTTACCGCCGGCGCGCTGCTCGGAGCGGCGGCTGCAACCAGTCGCGGGGCACGCTGGATCGCGGCCATTCCGGCCTGGCTGGCAGCGGTGATGACGCCGGCGGTCGTCCTGGCCGCATGGCTGCTGGCGCTGTACTGCGCGCCATGAGGAAACATTCCCGCCGCTCCGGATTGCCGGTCGCAGAGCGAATGAGCAGATGGGCGCCCGCCGGGCAAGGCTGGCGCGCGCGCGAATTCAAGGTTAGTTTGCTCACATGGGGTCGCGAGTCAGGCAGATACGCCAGCAGCTCGGCCTGGCATCTGCCGTGGCCTTGTGTACGCTGTTGTCCGGCACCGTTTCCGGCAATACGGCCACCACGGGCTTTGCCACCGCGCCACCGGAGCCGGAATTCCGCTTCATGCGGCTGCGGTACCACGACAACTACATGGGCTATCCCGGCGGTTCCTGGCTCACGGATACTCCCTACGCCGAATACCACCTGAGCCAGGGCATACGGCGGCTCACGCGCATCGACACGATCGATCCGGACAAACTGACGCCGGCAGAAGCGGTGTTTCCGCGGGAGCCGCTGGATCCGGACCTGTTCAACCATCCCTTCCTGTATGCGGTGGAGGTCGGGCGCTGGTATCTGGACGACGAGGAAGCCGCGCGCATCCGCGAGTACCTGGATCGCGGCGGCTTCCTGGTGGTCGATGATTTCCACGGCGATGAGCAGTGGGAGGGCTTCATCGATTCCTTCCACCGCATCTTCCCCGACAAGACCGTCGAGGAAATTCCGCCCGACAGCGAGGTGTTCCACGTGCTGTTCGACCTCACGCAGAAGGTGCGGGACAAGGTGCAGATCCCCGGCAGCGCCGCGTGGCGCTTCCGCTCGACCTGCGAGGAATGCGAGCGGGGCGGCGCCGTGCCGCACTGGCGCGGCGTGTACGACGACAACCACCGGCTGATGGCCGTGATCAACTTCAACATGGATCTCGGCGATTCGTGGGAACTGGCGGATGATCCCGAGTATCCGCAGCCGCTGACCGCGCTGGGCTACCGGTTCGGCACCAGCTACGCGCTGTACGCGATGACGCACTGAGCAGGACGGGGGACAGCCAAGCACATGCTGCAGTTCCTGCTCGGAGCTTCGATCTGGGCTTTCCGCAGCGGCCAGCTCGCGCTGGGCCGCGGCTGGCCGCTGTGGCTGCTGTGGGCGCTGCTGCTGGCCGGCATCGCGCTGATCGCATTCACGCTGTGGCGGCGGCGGCTGGGCTGGTGGCGCAGCGCCATCCTCGGCGCGCTGCAGGCGGCCTTCCTGGCGCTGGTGCTGCTGCTGCTGTGGCGGCCGGTGCTGCGCGTGGAGCAGAGCCGCGAGCGGCAGAACGCCGTGGCGGTGCTGGTCGATGATTCGGGCAGCATGAACACCGCCGACGCGCCGAAGGCGCCGGTGCGGCGCGCGCAGGCCGTGGCGGCGCTGCAGGACAAGGCACTGGGCGAGATCGCGGCGCACTCCGACCTGCGGCTGTTCCGCTTCGCGGATCATGCGGCGCCGGTGGATTCCCTGAAGAACCTGCCGGGAAGCGCGCAGTCGACCAGCATCGGGGAAGCATTGAACACCGTGCTGCAGCTGGCTACGAGCGTGCCGCTGGCCGCGGTGGTGCTGGTCAGCGACGGCGCCGATACGGCCAACAGTCTCGATGAGGCCGAGCTCTCGCGCCTGGCCGCGGCAGGCATCCCCGTGCACACCGTCGGTGTCGGGCCGGAACAGCCGCAGAATGACCTGGAAGTCACGCAGTTCCAGGTGCCCGCCAGCGCCATGGCGGGCTCGACGGTGCAGGCGACGGTGTCGATCCGCTTCCAGAACCAGAAGACCGGCCGCGTGCGCCTGTACGATGCCGGCCGGCTGATCGCCGCGCAGGAGGTGCAGTTCACCGGACCGGCGGGCCTCACCACGGTGCAGCTGGCGTTTCCCGCGGGCGAGGCCGGGGTGCGCGACCTGCGCGCGGCAGTGGACCCGGCGCCGGGGGAAACCCGGCTCGGCAACAATGAACGCACCGCGGTCATGGAGGTGGACGGCCGCCGCCGCACCGTGCTGTACATCGAGGGCGAACCGCGCTGGGAGTACAAGTTCATCCGCCGCGCGCTCGAAGGGGATCATCGCCTGCGCGTGGCCAGCGCGGTGCGCGCCACGCCCAACCGCTACTACCGCCAGGGCCTGACCTCGGGCAGCGAACTGGAAAACGGCTTTCCTTCCACCATCGCCGAGCTGTTCGGCTACGACGCCGTCATCATCGGCAGCCTCGAGGCGGCCGCGCTCAGCAATGACCAGCAGCAGTGGCTGAAGGATTACGTGGATCGCCGCGGCGGTTCGCTGCTGATGCTGGCCGGCCGCGACGGCCTGGGCGATGGCGGCTGGGGCCGCGTCGCCATCGCACCGCTCCTGCCCGCGAAGCTGCCCGGCGGTCCGGATCGCAGTTACGGCATGTTCAAGAGCAAGGCCCGCCTGACGCCCTATGGGCGCGCAGCCGTGGTGGGACGGCTGGCGGCGGACGACGCGGCCAACGAGAAAGCCTGGGACGGCCTGCCGCCGCTCACCGACTACCAGGATCTCGGCCCGCTGCGACCCGGCGCCATCGTGCTGCTCGACGCGGTGGCGCCTGACGGCAAATCCGCGCCGCTGCTGGTGACGCAGCGCTATGGGCGCGGCGCGACCTGGCTGCTGGCAACTGCCAGCACCTGGCACTGGCAGATGCAGCTGCCGAAGGAGGACCAGCGCCACGAGACTTTCTGGAAGCAGCTGCTGTACACGCTGGTAGCGCCGTCGCCGGCGCGCATCTCGCTGCAGCCGGAGCGTCCGGTGTACGAGGATGGCACCGCCGTCACGCTGGAGGCGGAGGTGCTGGACGAAAGCTTCAAGCCCGTGCCCGATGCCCAGCTGCAGATCAACGCCAGGGCGCCGGACGGCACTGCGGTGCCGGCGCGCATCGAACCTTCGGGGCGCGGCGATGGCCGCTACGCGGTGGCGCTGGATGCCCGCGACCCCGGCCTTTACGAGGTGCACCTGACGGCCACGGCGGGCGGCAAGACACTGGGCGAGGCCGCCACGCACGTGCGGCGCGTGGATGGCGTGCTGGAACAGTTCGGCTCGTGGCAGCATCGGCCGATGCTGGAGAGGATTGCCCGGGAAACCGGCGGCCGTTACTGGACGCTCGATGACCTCGCCGGCCTGCCGGAGGCGATCCGCTATTCGCACGCCGGCATGGTCGAGAGCCACACGCTGGACCTGTGGAATGCGCCGCTGGGTTTCCTGCTGCTGGCGTTGCTCAAGGGTGGGGAATGGCTGCTGCGGCGGCACTGGAGAAGGCTGTGAGGCTGCGCTGGATCGGCACCGCGCTGGCGCTGTGCATGGCGTTGCCGGCGGCCGCGGCCACGCAGGTGCTGGTCGTGGCGGGCCTCGGCGGCGAGCCGCAGTACGAGGAACATTTCGCCAAATGGAGCGAGCAGGTGGCGCATGCCTCGCTGACCATCACCGGCGATGCGGCGCGCGTGCAGCGCCTGGCCGGCAACGATGCGCGCCGCGAGAACATCCAGGCGGCGCTGCGCGCCGCGGCGCAGGGCCTGCATGCCGGCGACCACTTCGTGCTGGTGCTGATCGGACACGGCAGCTTCGACGGCACCGAATACCGGTTCAACATCCCGGGGGACGACATCACCGGCACGGAAATCCGCGCGCTGCTGGACCGTTTTCCGGAAGGCGTCACGCAGCTGCTGGTCGACGCCACCAGCACCAGCGGCGCCGTCGCCGACAAGTGGGCCGGCCCGCACCGCATCGTGATCACCGCCACCAGGACCGGCGGGGAACGCAATGCCACGCGTTTCGCCGGTTACTGGGCCGAGGCCCTGGGCAGCAGCGAGGCCGACCGCGACAAGGACGGCAATGTCACCGCGCAGGAGGCCTTCGACTACGCCACGCGCAAGGTGACCGAGAGCTTCAAGGAGGATGCCTCCATCGCCACCGAGCACGCCCGCATCGGTGGCGAGGATGCCGGCCGCTTCGTGGTCGCGCGCCTCGGGGCCGCGGCGCTGTATGCAAGCGACGCGCAGCTGGCCGCGCTGCGCACCGAGCAGGACGGCATCGAGCAGCGCCTCGACCAGCTGCGCGCGCAGAAGGCCGCGCTTTCCGCGGACGATTACTACAACAAGCTCGAACCGGTGCTGGTGGACATGGCGCACCTGGGCCAGCGCATCGACGCGCGGCTGGCACAGCTCGGCGTGAAGACGGGAGGCGGCAATGCAGTATTCTGAGCGCCTGCGCCGCGTGGCGGTGGCCCTGTGTCTGCTGCTGCCGCTGGCGGCGCGCGCCACGGACATCGACTACGACCCGCATCGTGCCGCCGAGCTCAGGCGCTGCGATGAGCCGCTGTATCACGGCCGTGCGGACGCGGCGCGCG
>DATJXQ010000148.1:0-10444 GCA_035500015.1 Steroidobacteraceae bacterium | reverse complement strand
AGCCTCGACAAGGCGCGGCGCCTGTTGTGGCCCATCAAGCAGAAGCATGGCCAGTCGATCTCCTGGGCGGACCTGATGATCCTCGCGGGCAATGTGGCGCTGGAAAGCGCGGGCTTGCGCACCTTCGGTTTCGCCGGTGGCCGCGAAGACGTGTGGGAGCCGGACCACGACGTGTACTGGGGCACCGAGAGCGCCTGGCTCGCCGGCGACCAGCGCTACTCGGGCGTGCGCGACCTGGAGAATCCGCTCGCCGCCGTGCAGATGGGCCTGATCTACGTGAATCCGGAAGGCCCGAACGGCAGCGGCGATCCGCGTGCGGCGGCAAAAGACATCCGCGACACCTTCGGCCGCATGGCGATGAATGACGAGGAGACCGTGGCGCTGATCGCCGGCGGCCACACGCTGGGCAAGACGCATGGCGCCGGCCCTGCGACCAGCGTGGGTGCCGAGCCCGAAGCGGCGCTGCTCGAACAGCAGGGCTGCGGCTGGGTGAGTACTTACCAGAGCGGCAGCGGCCGCGACGCCATCACCTCGGGCCTGGAAGTGGCGTGGACGCAGACGCCGACGCGCTGGAACCACTTCTTCTTCGAGAACCTGTTCAAGTATGAGTGGGTGCAGGAGAAGAGCCCCGCCGGCGCCATCCAGTGGGTGGCGAAGGACGCGCCGGAGATCATCCCCGATCCGTTCGACCCGGCGAAAAAGCGCAAGCCGACCATGCTCACCACCGACCTCACGCTGCGCTTCGACCCCGGGTTCGAGCAGATCTCGCGCCGCTTCCTGAACGACCCGGCGGCGTTCGATGCGGCTTTCGCGCGCGCCTGGTTCAAGCTCACGCATCGCGACATGGGGCCGCGCGCGCGCTATCTCGGGCCGGAGGTGCCGCGCGAGGAACTGCTGTGGCAGGATCCGATTCCGCCGGTCGATCACCCGCTGATCGACGCCGCCGACATCGCCGCGCTGAAGCAGACGCTGGCGGCAAGGCTCGGCATCGCCGAGCTGGTCGGCACGGCGTGGGCCTCGGCTTCCACCTTCCGCGGCGGTGACAAGCGCGGCGGCGCCAATGGCGCGCGCCTGCGCCTCGCGCCGATGAAGGACTGGGAGGTGAACCAGCCGGCGCAGCTGGCGCGCGTGCTGCAGGTGCTGGAAGGCATCCGCGCCGAATTCAACGCCGCCGCCAGCGGTGGCCGCCAGGTGTCGCTCGCGGACCTGATCGTGCTCGGCGGCGCGGCCGGCATCGAAAAGGCCGCGAAGAATGCCGGCATCGATGCGCAGGTGCCGTTCACGCCCGGCCGCAACGATGCCACGGCGGAACAGACCGACGTGGAATCCTTCGGCCACCTGGAACCGCTTGCCGACGGCTTCCGCAATTACGTGAAGGGCAACCCGGCCGTGCCCGCCGAGCACCTGCTGATCGACAAGGCGCAGCTGCTGACGCTCACGGCGCCGGAGATGACGGTGCTGCTCGGCGGCCTGCGCGTGCTGGGCGCCAACACCGGCGGCAGCCGGCACGGCGTATTCACCAGCAAGGCCGACACGCTCAGCAACGACTTCTTCGTGAACCTGCTCGACATGGGCACGGAGTGGAAGCCTTCCGGCGACATCTACGAAGGCCACGACCGGCGCACCGGCGCGCTCAAGTGGACCGCCACGCGCGTGGACCTGGTATTCGGCTCGAACTCGGTGCTGCGCGCGCTGGCGGAGGTGTACGCGACCGCCGACGCGCGCGGGAAGTTCGTCGCGGATTTCATCGCCGCCTGGCACAAGGTGATGGAGCTGGACCGCTTCGACCTGAAGCGCGCCTAGTTCCGCGGCCCGGGCTGCCTGCGCGCAGCCAGCCAGCGGCCACCCTCAGCCGCGCAGCAAACGCAGGCGCCGCGCCGCGGACAGCGCCTGCACCTTGCTGTGCACCTGCAGCTTGCGGTACGCGCGCTTCACGTAGGTCTGCACCGAATGGCGCGAAATGCCCATGACGCCGGCGATTTCCTCGTAACTCAGGCCGGTGGCGGCCAGGCTCAGCACACAGGATTCCTGGTCGGAGAGCGAGACCGCATCGTCGTCCGGCGGCGCCTGCAGCGCCTCGTGCGGGACGCGATTCAGGATCTGGCGCGCGATCACCGGGCTCAGGGGACTGCCGCCCGCATGCAGCTCGCGCACATGCAGCACGACCTGCGCCGCGGGCAGATCCTTCAGCAGGTAGCCGGTGGCGCCCGCGGCGATGGACTGCATCACCGAGGACTCATCGCCGAACACCGTCAGCACCATGATCTGCACGCCGGGCAGGCGCCCGGCCGCCTCGCGGATGAGCCCGATGCCGTTGCCGTCCGGCAATCCCAGATCCACCAGCAGCACGTCCGGCCGCTCGGCGAGCAGTTGCCTGCCCGTGGCGAGATCCCCGGCCGCGCCGACCAGGCGCATGTCGGGGGCGGCAGCCACTGCGCGCGCGACATCCGCGCGCAAGGCCGCGTCGTCCTCCACGATGAGCACGCGCATCGTCAGGCTTCGCCCGCCGGCGGCCAGCGCAGCCGCAGCCGCAGCGCCGTGCCGCCGCCCTCGCGCGCTTCGAGCAGCAGTTCGGCATCCAGCCGCGCGGCGCGGCGCTGCATGCTGGCGATGCCGCGGCCGTTGCGGGCCGCCAGCGCCGGATCCAGTCCCTTGCCATCGTCTTCCACGGCAAGCTCGATCTGGCGCGGCAGGCGCCGCGCCACGATGTCGATGCTGCGGGCGGCGGCGTGCTGCAGGACGTTGGTGATACCCTGCTGCAGGATGCGCAGCAGGTCCAGCGCGTGCGCGGCCGGAAACACGGATGCATCCGGCAGCTCCTCGATGCGCCAGTTCACCTGCAACCCGGCCGCCAGCATGTACGGCTGCATGCGATGCCGCAGCATCGCCAGCAGCATCGCGAGGCTGCGCGCCGCCGGCTCGCTGGCGTCCACCGTGAGCCGCAGGTCGTCGATGCATTCGCGCAGCATGGCGGCCGCGCCGTCGACGCCGATGCTGCCGCCCTCGAGCCGGCGCAGCGCGCCAAGCAGCTGCGCGCCGAAGCCATCGTGCAGGTCCGACATCATGCGCTGGCGCTCGCCGAGCGCGGCCTCGCGTTGCCGCACGGCCAGCTGCCAGGCATGCGAGCGCCGCAGCTCGCGGTGCAGGTGGCGGGCGTACAGCTGGTCGCCGATGGCCTGGCGCAGTGGCACGTTCAGCAGCAGGTCCATGCCCAGCAGCATCGCGATGAATACCAGGCACACCGGTATCGCCCACAGCATGTCCGCGTGCAGCGCCAGCGACAGGGACAGGGTCAGCGCATAGGCGCCCACCGAGGCGGCGAGCAGCGCCCGGTTGGCCGGCAGCACGACAAAGACCATCATCAGCATGGATACCAGCGCCGCCGCCGACAGCTGCGAATGACCGCTGCTGGCCGGCAGGAACCACGGCAGCAGCCCCGCCAGCGCGCTGGCGAACGAGGCGGCAAACGTCCAGCCCAGCATCCAGTGGCGCTGCGCGGCCGAGCCCGCAGCCGCGGGAGCGCGGTGCTCGTAGATGACGCACATGAGGCCCGCAACCGCGAAAGCCAGTGTTTCCAGCAGCGCCCAGCGCAGAGTCGCCACGTCGGGATCCAGGTAGCGGTACATGCCGGCGATCATCCACGTGATGCACGCCATGGCTGCCAGGCCCAGCCGCCAGTGGACGAAGCGCTGGCGAAACAGTTCCTGCTCGATGAGCGGTGACGCATCGCGCAGGAAGCCGGCCTCGGGAGTCATCGTGTCGGCCGGCAGCGCATCGACCGGTAACGCGCCCGGTTCTTCCGCAAGCAGGATTTCAGATCGCGCTGCGTTCATGCAGACAGCAATCTATAACGACGCGCGCCGTCGGGCCAGCGGCGCGCGCGAACACATTCGCGCGCAGTGATCGTAGATGGCCCTTGCAACAATTTCTTCATGCGCCGGCAACGCAAAGCGGCATCGATCTGCGCATACACGGTGCAGGGTGAACCACGATGGGGCGCGTGAGCGATCCATTCATAATTTGCTGCACCAGCGCCGACGCTGGCTCGAAATTGTCGACCAGCGGCCGGCTGTTCTGGCTTGCGGGTGATCAGACCGGGGGTTCATGCAATCATGCGCGCCATGAAAATGCTGGCCATCATGCTGACGGGCATGTCGCTCGGCCTGGCGGCAAGCTCCTGGTATCTGTGGCAGGCGCTGTCACTGGAGCGCGCGCACAACCTGCAGGTCGTGCAATCGCGCCGCCCTGCCCCGCCCGCCGCGGTGGCCACTGCTGTCCTCGCACCCGTCAAGGTAGCGGCTCCAGCTCCGGTGCCGGCGCGGCCGCCTCAGGATGCCCCTGCCCGGGAAACCGGCAAGATGGCCGCGGTGCGCCAGCAACTGGACAGCCTTCAGGACCCGGGTAAACGCGCCGCGCGCATTGCCGATATCAGGGCCGGCCTGCAGCAGGGCATGCAGGATGGCATCGCCTACGCGGGCATCACCCCGGACGAGGCGCAGCGGCTGCTCGACTCCATGGCGCGGACCGCCGTGGATTCAATGGAGCGCGCCGCGCAATGCCGGCTCACGACACCCGACTGCGACGTGCATGTCGCCACGGCCCCAACCGCGACGTCGTTCAGGATTGAAACCGAAGGCTGGCTTGGCCGGGAAAAGATGCTGCGCCTGGACACCTTCGGCGAACTGGCCAGGATCCGGAACTTCAGCGGCCAGCTGCCGGCAGACCAGGCGCTGACCGAGGCCGCCGCAAATGAGCTGGCCCGCGCCATGGCCGAGGAGCGGGACCGGGACGCACCCGCCGATGAATCCTCCGCGGCCTTCGAGCAGCGGCTGCACGATCGCGCCGCGCGCATGCTGACACCCGAACAGCTCGCCGCGTTCCAGCAGCGCGAGCAGCTGTTCAAGCCATGAGCAGACCTGCCTCCACCGGGCTGCGTCGATACGTGCAGGCCATGGCGGTAGTGACGCTGCTGCTCGCGGCCTGCACTGTTTACCTGGGGCTCGCGCTGCGGCAGCAGCGCGCCCATCGGCCGCACACCGCCACCGCGATGCCGGTGGTGTCCGCGCGCGGAACCGTGACCGCGCCGCGAGCCGGCGACGGGGCCGCAGCGACCGCCGCTGTGCCAGATGGCGGCGACGACGCCGCGCTGCGCGCGAAACTGGACCAGTACAAGGATCCGGCCATGCGCGCGAACCTGGTCGCCAATTCCCGGCGCGCGCTGACCCGGTTCTGGGAGGAACGCGCAAAGTCGATGCAGCTGGAGCCCGGACAGCTCGACCGCCTGCTCGACACACTGGCAGAGCAGGCGGTGCGGTTCGACCAGCGCCGCGTGGAATGCCAGCTGGATGCCGGCTGCGACCTGCGGGTGCTGAACGGCTCGCTGCGGGATGAAGCCCGGCAGAACCTGGCGAACAACCTGACGCCGGCGGCCAATGAGCAATATCTGGCTTACCTCGATGCAGTTCCGGAGCGCACCTATGTGCAGGAACTCCAGAACCGCCTCTCCCCGGATTCACGGATCGCGGATGAGGCATTCGAACAGCTGGTGCTGGCGCTCGCCGACGAACGCCGCCAGTTCGTCACGCAGCTCGCACAGCAGGGCGTGAAGGTGCAGGTGACAGTCGGCTTCGTGGTCCAGGAATTCCACGGCGACACGGCGCCCGAGCCGCTGACCGGCCCGATGAACCCGGCGCTGACCTCACAGCTGGACCAGCGACTGCGCGACCGCGCCGGGAAATTCCTCGACGCCGCGCAGCTCGCCGCATTCCACAAGCTGCAGGATGAGCGCGTGGGCGGGCATCGCTTGCTGCAAGGCCTGGCACAGCAGTAGATCGCTCCGTGTCTTTACAACCGGCTCCTGAGATCCTGCACGACAAGCCCGCCGGGTGCAGTGGTGAAGCCCCGCCCCAGCGCCATCGCCTTGAAACTCTCGCCCATCTCCTCGGGCATCAGTAACCGCCGCGCCTCGCCCGCGCGGCGGATGCGCGTGGTTTCATCCGGCGCCGCGGCCACTTCGGCCTCGATGCCGAGCCCCAGCAACAGCGCCGCCTGCGTGGTGTAGCCCAGCACATCCAGCCCCGCGGCATCGGCGGCTTCCGCCACGCGCGTGAAATCCACCCATGCCGTGAGGTCTTCCATGCCGGGACGCGCGAAAGGATCATCATGCGCGCGCTGGCGGTGGTGGCTGCGCAAGGTGCCTGCCGAACGCTGTGGATGGTAATAATCGCGGCGCGGCAGGCCGTAGTCGATGAACAGCGCCACGCCGCGCGACATCGCGCGCGTCACCTCGCCCAGCCAGGGACCGGTACGCATGCAGAGTTCCGCGACATGGCCGGAAATCCAGGCAGCGCCGGCATCGGCGCGCACCCGCTCCACTTCCACCTGCAGCGAGGCTGATGCCGGCACCTCGCGCCAGCACGGCTTGCCGGCGGCATCCAGCGCCACGCCGCGCTCGAACACCTCGCCATCGCGCCATGCAAAGCATTGCACCGGCAGTGCGTCGAGCACCTCGTTCGCGAGCAGCGCGCCGTGCCAGGGCTGCGCCGGTGGCGCATCGAGCCACTCCACGCGCGTTCCCAGCGGCGGCGGCAACCGCGCCAGCAGCGTGCGTTGCCGCTCGCGCAGGTCGGCACTGATTTCCAGGATGCGATAGCGCGCCGGCAATGCATCGGCTTGCGCCAGCGCGGTGAGCACGTCGCAGGCCAGCCGCCCGCTGCCGGCACCGATCTCCAGGATATCGCCGCCCGGCGTCGCCGCGAGCACCTCGCGGCAGTGCCGCGCCAGGCAGCGTCCGAACAGCGGCGAGATTTCCGGCGCGGTGGTGAAATCCCCTCCGTCGCCCAGCTTGTGCGCGCCGGCGCTGTAGTAGCCCAGCCCGGGCTCGTACAGCGCCAGCTGCATGTAGGCATCGAAGGGCAGCCAGCCGCCGGCCGCCGCGATGCGTTCGCGCAGCCGCGCGAGCACGCGCCCGGCATGCGCGGATTCGTGCGCCGCGTCCTCGATCGTCATAAGCTCGCATTGTGGAACAGAGCCTCGCGGACCAGGTAGTGCTGATCACCGGCGGCGCCCGGCGCGTGGGCGCGGCCATCGCGCGCCGGCTGCATGCGGCCGGCGCCGCCATCGCCATCCACTACCATCGCTCGGTGCAGGATGCGCAGGCGCTGGCGGCGGAGCTGAACGCGCGGCGACCCATGTCCGCGACCACCTTGGGCGGCGACCTGCTCGACCTGAAGGTACTGCAATCGCTGGTCGATGCCACCGTGGCGCGCCTCGGGCACCTGGACATCCTCGTCAACAACGCCTCGACCTTCTATGCGACGCCGGTGGGCGGGATCACCGAGGCGCACTGGAACGACCTGATGGGCACCAACCTGCGCGCGCCGCTGTTCCTGTCGCAGGCCGCGGCGCCGCAGCTGAAGGCGCGCGGCGGGCTGATCCTGAACATCGCGGACATCCACGGCATGCGGCCGCTGCGCCACCATGTGGTGTACAGCCCGGCCAAGGCCGGGCTGATCATGCTGACGCAGTCGCTGGCGCGCGAGCTCGCGCCCGAAGTGCGCGTGAACGCCATTGCGCCGGGACCGGTGGAATTCCCCGAGAGCGGCCTCACCGAGGAGATGAAGCAGGCCATCATCGACAAGACGCTGCTGAAGCGCCGCGGTTCGCCTGAAGAGATCGCGCGCGCGGCGCTGTTCTTCGCCGCCGAGGCGCCATACGTCACCGGCCAGATACTGGCGGTGGATGGCGGGCGGAGCGCCAATACATGAAATGGCTGGCCGCATTGCTGGCGGCCACCACGCTGGCATTTTCGGCCGGCACCTGCCATTTCCTGCACCAGCTGCGGCAGGAACAGCAGCAGGACACGGCGCCGGCGACAGTCCCACGCGTGGCACCGCGCCGCGTGTCCATGCCGGCAAGCGCGGCGCCAGCCATGGATCCGGATGTTGCAACCACGCCCGCACACGATCGGGCCGGCGGCACCGGCAAGCCGGATCCGGGCCAGATCGCCGGCGCGCAGGCGCGCCTCGCGCAGCTGCGTGATCCGCTGATGCGCGCGACAAGGGCCAGGGCACTGGCGGAACTGTTCCGCGAGCAGTGGCGCCCCATGGCTCGCGAGCTTGGGCTGACCGCGGCGGATATCGACCGGATCGCCGGTGTGCAGGCCGACCAGGCCCTGCAGTACCAGGAACGGCGGGCGAAGTGCCAGGTCGATCCGGCCTGCGGCGACAACGGGGCCTTCGAGAAGGCGTACCGGAACGCCCAGGAAGAGCGTTACGCCACCAATCTCGGCCCCGAAACGTATGCGCGCTTCAAGGCGTACCAGGAGTCACAGAATGAACGCAATGTCGTGTCCATGCTGAACCTGCTTCTGCCCGAGGACGATGCGCTGAGCGACGCCGCGACCGACCGGCTGGTGCAGATTCTGGGCGAACAGCGCCACCAGTTCGCACGGGATGCCGCGGCGCGCGGCGAGAAAGCCGCGGGCTTCGACTTCCTCGTCCAGAGCGCCGCGGTGGCCGGCAGCGCCGATGAAGTCGCGCGCCGCAAGGAGTCGGCGGGCGCGTATGCCAACCACGCCGTCGAGCTTGCATCCTCGACACTGGATTCCGGGCAGCTGGCAAGGTTCAGGGAAATGATGGAGGACACCCTGTACGACTACGACGACTACCTGCAGATGTCGGCAGTGCTGCAGGCAACCCGTCCGGCAACCGGCGCACAACGCCCGGACGCGGCGCATCCATGAAGCTGCTCCTTGCAATACTGTCCGCGACCACCGTGGCGTCCGCGGCGAGCGCCTGGTACTGCGCGCAACTGCTGCAACAGGAACGCGCACATCACGCGGCATTGATCGTCCCGGCGAAAGCGCCGGCGCCGGCGCGCCACCTGGCGGCGGCCCGGCCCGATCCGCACCCGGCGCTGCGATCCGGAACGGGCAGCGATGCCGGCGCTGACGCAGGCGGGAGGGATGCCCAGCAAGAAGCCGTTGCGCGCTACCACCTCGACCAGCTGCATGATCCCGCGGCGCGCGCCGCGTGGAAACAGTCGATCGCGTTGACGCTGCGCGAGGACTGGCAGTCCATGGCGCCACACCTCAACCTGTCCGCCGCCGAACTGGACCAGGTGATCGCGGAACTTGCGGAACAGAAGCTGCAGTTCGAGCGGCGCGAAGCCCGGTGCAGGCTGGACCCGGCCTGCGATGACGAGGCTCTCGATTTCCTGACGGCACAGGAAAAGGCACAGGATGAACGGATCGGCGCCCTGCTCGGGCCCGCCAGGTATGCGAGTTACAAGGCCTACCAGGAATCCTCGCAGGAGCGCAGCACGGTCCGGTACCTGAACCTCCAGCTGCCGCGCGCGGATGCGCTGAGCGATGCGACGGCCGACAGCCTGGTGCAGGCGCTGGGCGAACAGCGGCGCCAGTTCTTCCGGGACGCCTCCTCGCGAGGCGAAGAGATGCATTCAGAGGGTGACTTCCTGGCCTTCGGCAGCGCCGCCATTACCGGTGCCGCCGATGAATCCGCGCAGCTGCGGGAGTCCGCGACCGCATATGTGAAGCGCGAGATCGAACTCGCCTCCGGAATCCTGAGCCCGGCGCAGCTGGCCATTTTCAGGGATCTGCTCGAGTACCGCCTGTTTTCCTACACGGATCAGTTGCAGAACGCGGAAGTGGCGCACGCGGCCCGCGAGGCTGCCGGCTACAAGCGCTGACCGCCGCTGCCAGCTGCGGCATTCGCGTCGCGCTGCTTCAGCTCGTAGTACAGCGACAGCAGCACCGCCGGCAGGAATCCGGCCAGCAGCATGTTCAGCAGCAGCATCGCCCAGGAGATGCGCCGGGCAAGTCCGGTCTTCTCGATCAGCTCCAGGGGATCCGCCGTGAGCGCGTCGGCGCCGACCCCGGATACGGTGACGGCCACGACGACGAAGATCACCGCGAACATCAAGGCCATCACGATGAGCGAGGCCACGAAGATGGCGGAACCCGAACTCCACCAGTGGCCCCTGACCAGCCGCGCGCTCGCGACAAACGATTCGAGCACGCCGGCCCGCTCGACGATGGGCGGCACCACCGCGAGCTGGTAGAGACCCCACCAGTAGACACCGGGAACAATGAACAGCAGCAGCCCGATGCCCACCATCAGCCCCAGCAGTATCCACACGCCGAGCATCACCGGCGCGCGGCGCAGGCCGAACCCCATTGCCGCGCCCGGCCCCAGCGGCTTGCCATGCGCGACCGCATCGATCTGCGCCAGCAGCGCGCCATACATCGCGGCCATCAGCGCGGCCAGCAGGAGGTAGCCGAGCAGGATCCGCGGCGACTGCAACGCCGGCAGGGCCGCGGACGGACCGGATCCGGATGCCTGCTGCATGTCCTCGGTCACGAACAGCCTGACTGCGAGTATCGCCGCCAGCCCGACCACCACGATAGGCAGGCAGTGCAGCAGCG
>DATJXQ010000147.1:0-6652 GCA_035500015.1 Steroidobacteraceae bacterium | reverse complement strand
AGCGGCAGCCCCGCCATGTACAGCACCGCCTCGGCCACGTGCCGCACGTCGAAGGTCGGCTCGGGCTTGATGGAGAAATCCGCCTGCAGCGTGCCGGCCTGCATGGAGATGCCGAGGTTGGTCTGCACGTTGCCGATGTCGATCTGGCCGCAGGCGATGTTGCAGCGGCGCCCTTCCAGCGCGATGGTCTTGGTGAGGCCGGTCACCGCGTGCTTGGAGGCGGTGTAGGCCGCCATGTGCGGGCGCGGCCTCTCGGCGGCGATCGAGCCATTGTTGATGATGCGCCCGCCCTGCGGCTGCTGCGCCTGCATCGCGCGGAACGCGGCCTGCGCCACCAGGAACACGCCGGTGAGGTTGGTGTCGATCACGCGCCGCCACGCCTCCACCGGCAACTCGTCGATTGGCGCAGGCGGCGCGGCGGTGCCCGCGTTGTTGAACACCACGTCGAGCCGGCCGTACTGCGCCACGGTGCGCTCCACCATGTTCTTCACGGCGGCCTCGTCCGTGACATCGGCGGGAACGACGAGCACTTGGCCGCCTGCGGCCGCCGCGGTTTCTTCCAGCGGCGCCGGGCGCCGGCCGGCGATGGCCAGCCGGTAGCCCGCATGCGCCAGCGCGATGGCCACCGCGCGGCCGATGCCCGATCCCGCACCCGTTACCAGAGCGACCTTGGAACCCATGTAGACTCTCCACCAGACCAATGCGGGACAGGCCGGCAAGCGTACTCCAAACGGCGACCATGGATCGGCCGTACACTGATCACGGGAACCCACACATGAAAAACCTGCGCCACATCCTCGTCGCCATCAAGAATCCGCGGAGCCGCAGCCAGCCGGCGCTGCGCAAGGCTGCGCAGCTCGCGCAGGGCAGCGGAGCGCGGCTGACGTTGTTCCATGCGCTGGACGTGCCGCTGTACCTGGACGCCTACAACCTGGAAGGCCAGTCGCTGCAGCAGGCCGAGCGGCAATGGCGTACCCGCGTGCTGGCGCAGCTGGAGAAGCTGGCCGCGCCGCTGCGCGCGGCCGGCCTGACGGTCGGCACGGACAGCGACTGGGACTTTCCGGCATACGAGGCGGTGATCCGCCGCGCGCATCGCGCCGGCGCGGACCTCATCGTGGCCGAACGCCATGCCTCGCGGCACCTGCTGCCGGCGCTGCTGCGCTTCAACGACTGGGAGCTGCTGCGCCGCAGCCCCGTGCCGGTGCTGCTGATCAAGCACGGTGGCAGCTGGCACCGGCCGGCAGTGCTGGCGACCATCGATCCCACACATGGTTATGCCAAGCCCGCGCGGCTCGACGCGGCCATCATGGCGGCGGCCAGCCTGGTGGCCGGCTCGCTGGCGGGCAGGCTGCACATCGCGCATGCCTGGCCGGGCACGCCGCTGGCCGCCGTGCGCCTGTCGGCCGTCGCGCCGCAAATGAGCATGCTGCTCGAACAGCGCGCGCGCCGCGCGACACAGGCGGCGTTCAAGGCCGAGATCGAGCACGCCGGGCTCGGCGCGGCGAAGCGGCACTTCATCGAGGGTAATCCGGCGGAAGTGATCCCGCGGCTGGCGCGCCGGCAGCGCGCCGGCATCGTGGTGATGGGCGCGATCTCGCGCTCGGGTCTCAAGCGCCTGGTGCTGGGCAATGTGGCCGAGCAGGTACTGGATGCGCTGCGCTGCGACGTGCTGGTGGTCAAGCCCGCGAGCTTCAAGGCGCGCGTGCGGCCACGTGGCCGCGGCGTGCAGCTGATTCCGACGCCGCCGTATATCTAGCGGGTCTGCAGCAGGATCGAGCGATCCACCGCGCGCACGTCGGCGCAGCCGGTCAGTGCCAGGCTCACCGCCAGCTCGCGGCCGATGATGTCCAGTGCCAGCACCACGCCGCGCTCGCCCAGCGCGCCGAGGCCATAGAGCCAGGCGCGACCGATCAGCGTCGCGCTGGCACCCAGCGCCAGCGCCCTGAGGACGTCCTGCCCGCTGCGGATGCCGCTGTCGAGCAGCACTTCGCAGCGTCCCTGCACCGCCTCGGCCACCGCCGGCAGCGCGCGGATCGAGGAGCAGGTGCCATCCAGCTGGCGGCCGCCGTGGTTGGACACCACCAGCGCGTCGGCGCCCAGCTCCACGGCGCGACGCGCATCCCCGGGATCCATGATGCCCTTGACGATGAGCTTGCCCGGCCAGCGCTCGCGCACGCGCGCGAGGTCGTCCCAGGTGAGCGCGCTGTCGACCTGCGACTGCACCCACTGCGAGAAGTGCACGCCGCGCGCACGCGCCACCGCCGCGGCCAGGTTGCCGAATTCGCGGCGGCGCGCGGTCAGCATGCTCCAGGCCCAGGCCGGCCGCGCGGCGATATCCAGCGCATTGCGCAGCGTCAGTCGCGGCGGCACGGTGAGGCCGTTCCTGGCGTCGCGCCGGCGCAGCGCGCCGACCGGGATGTCCACGGTGATCATCAATGCCGGGCAGCCCGCCTCGGCGGCGCGATCGATGAGCTCGCCGGTGTAGCCCCGATCCTTCAGTACGTACAGCTGGAACCAGAATGGCGCGGAGGTGGCCGCGCGCACATCCTCGATGGAGCAGATGGACACCGTGCTCAGGCAGAACGGCACGCCGCACGCCGCCGCCGCGCGCGCGGCGTGGATCTCGCCATCGCCGCGGATGAACCCGCCCATGCCGGCCGGCGCCAGTGCCAGCGGCAGCGCGGCCTCGCGGCCGAGGATGGACGTGCCGAGCCGCTGCTTCGACACATCGACGAGCACGCGCTGGCGGAACTGCAGCGCCTCGAGATCGGCGCGATTGCGCGCCAGCGTCAGCTCGTCGTAGGAACCGCGGTCCACGTACTCGAAAAACGCACGCGGCACGCGGCAGCGCGCCAGCGTGCGCAGGTCGGCGATGCTGTTGATGACCCTCACGAGACCGTTATCCCCGGATTCGGCGTCGCGGAATTTTCAGTTGACGGGCATGGAAAATTCGGGACCTTTGCCCTGGCCTTCCGGCCAGCGCTGCATCACGCTCTTGTAGCGCGTGTAGAAGCGCAGTGCCTCCTCGCCATAGGCGTGATGATCGCCGAACAGCGACTGCTTCCAGCCGCCGAAGGAATGCCAGGCCATGGGCACCGGGATGGGCACGTTGATGCCCACCATGCCGACCTGCACGCCGCGCGCGAAGGCGCGCGCGGTGGCGCCATCGGTGGTGAAGCAGGCCGCGCCGTTGGACAGCGGATGCTGGTTGATGAGCTGCACCGCCGCGGCCAGGTCCGGCACGTGCACGATGCCGAGCACCGGACCGAAGATCTCTTCCTGGTAGATCGAATGCGCCGGCTGCACCAGGTCGAATACCGTCGCGCCGGTGAAGAAACCCTTGTCCGCGCCGGGCACGCGGCACTCGCGCCCGTCCACCAGCAGCACCGCGCCCTCGGCCACGCCGCGCGCAATGCAGCCATCCACGCGCGCCTTCTGCGCGGCGCTGGCCAGCGGGCCCATCTCCACGCCGGCTTCGAGGCCCGCGCCGATCTTCAGCGCGCGGGCCCGCGCCACGATCTTCGGCACCAGCCGCGGGCCGGCATCCCCGACCACGACCAGCACCGAGATGGCCATGCAGCGCTGGCCGGCCGAGCCGAAGGCCGCGCCCACGATGGCATCCACCACCAGATCCGGATCGGCATCCGGCATGGCCACGAGGTGGTTCTTGGCCCCGCCCAGCGCCTGCGCGCGCTTGCCATGCGCGACAGCCTCCTGCTGCACCTGGCGCGCTACCGGCGTGGAACCGACGAAGGAGACCGCGCGCACCTCCGGATGCCGCAGCAGCGCCTGCACCGCCACCTTGTCGCCCTGCACGACATTGAACACACCGGCGGGCAGGCCGGCCTGCTGCAGCAGTTCCGCGAGGATCAGGCTGGCCGATGGCGTGTGCTCGGAAGGCTTCAGCACGAAGGTATTGCCGGCCACCAGCGCCAGCGGAAACATCCACATCGGGACCATCAGCGGGAAATTGGCCGGCGTGATGCCGGCCACCACGCCCAGCGGCTGGCGCAGGTTCCAGTTGTCGATGCCGCCGCCGATGTTGTCGGAGTGCTCGCCCGCCAGCAGCCGCGGCGCGCCACAGGCGAATTCCACCACTTCCAGGCCGCGCGTGACTTCGCCATCGGCATCGGCCAGCACCTTGCCGTGCTCCAGCGTGATCGCTTCCGCGATGCGGCCGCGATTGGCCTCGAGCAATTCGCGCAGGCCGAACAGCACGCGCGCGCGCCGCGCTGGCGGGGTCGCCGCCCAGTCCGGAAAGGCCGCGGCCGCGCACGCCACGGCCGCATCCGTCATGGTGGCGTCGGCCAGCGCCACCGCGCCGGACAGGCACCCCGTGGCGGGATTGAACACCTCGCCGCACCGTTCGGTTTCCGCCGGCGCGATCGCGCGTCCGCCGATGAAGTGACCGATCTGCCGCATCTACAGCTCCAGTGGATGGGCCTGCCGGTAGCCCGGATCGCCGTAATCGACGATCTCCATGCGGTCGGCCGCGCGGTACAGGAACACGCGGCCGGCATAATCCTCGCGGAAGGTGAGGCTCACCGCCACCATCGCGAAATCCTCCGCGGAGGGGATCGCCTCCGGCGCGATGCAGTTCACGCGGATCTTCTGCGCCTGCAGCGAGCGCAGCGCCGCGGTGAAGCGCAGGATGCCGGCCTTGGCCGCGCACCAGGCCGGACGGGTTTCCTCGCCGAAGCCCAGCGCCGAAGCCGCCGCCACGTTCACCACGGCGCCGCCGCGGCGCTTGAGCATCTCGATGGCCAGGCGCGTCACGTGCATGGTGCCCAGCAGGTTGGTGCCGACGATGCGCGCCCAGTGGTTCAGCGGGTCGCCATCCAGCCAGGGACCGGCCACGTTGAACACCAGGTCGACACCGCCGAACTCGCGCGTGGTGCGGTCGATCAGCGCGGCCACCTGCTCCTCCTGCGCCACGTCGCAGCGGTGCGCCAGTGCCGCGCCGCCGCCGGCGCGGATGCCGGCGGCCACCTCGCCCGCCAGGGCGTAGTCGATGTCCGCCACCACGACGCTGGCGCCGAGCGCGGCGCAGCGCCGCGCAATCGCCGCGCCCGCACCCGAGCCGCCGCCGGTCACCAGCGCCACGCGGCGGTCGAGCCGGCGCAGCGCCAGCACGGTGGAGGTCGAGGCGGTGGCCGCGGGCGGCACGCCGGACAGGCTCACCATCGCTGGGGCTGGATCAGTGGGCATGTGAGGAGGCGTATCATCGCAACATGGCGCAGACGCCGCACAGAGTACCCGATCCGGCGCGCTACGCGCGGCACATCGCGCTGGCGGAGGTCGGCGCCGCCGGCCAGCAACGGCTGGCGGACAGTTCGGTGCTGGTGGTGGGCGCCGGCGGCCTGGGCTCGCCCGCCGCGCTGTACCTGGCCGCGGCCGGCGTCGGCACCATAGGCCTCGCGGACCACGACCGGGTGGAAATCTCCAACCTGCAGCGGCAGGTGCTGTTCGCCACGGACGAGATCGGCCAGGGCAAGGCCGTGACCGCGCGCGCACGCCTGACCGGCCTGAACCCCTCCCTGAACGTCATCGCCCACGCGGAGAAGCTGGTCGCGGGCAATGTCGCACGGATGTTCCGCGACTACGACGTCATCATCGATGGCACCGACCGGCTCGCCACGCGCTATCTGATCAATGACGCCTGCGTGATGCTCGGCAAACCGCTGGTCAGCGCCGCCATCCACCGCTTCGAAGGCCAGGCGATGACCTATGTGCCGGGCAGCTCACCCTGTTACCGCTGCCTGTATCCGGAAAGTCCGGAGGATCTCGTGCCCAACTGCGCCACCGCCGGCGTGCTCGGCGTGCTGCCCGGCGTGATGGGCAGCATCCAGGCCACCGAGGCATTGAAGCTGCTGCTCGGCATCGGCGAAACGCTGGCCGGCAGGTTGCTGGTATACGATGCGCTGTCGCTGACCTTCGATGAATTCCGCTTCGCGCGCCGCACCGATTGCGCCGTGTGCGGCGCGCATCCCACCATCACCAGCCTCGCGCAGCATGAGGAGCCCGTCTTGAGCCAGATCGAGGAGTGGTCGCCACAGCAGCTGGCGGCGGAACTGAAGAAGGACGGCGAAGAGCGCCTCTTCATGGTCGACGTGCGCGAGCCACATGAATGGGAAGCCGGACGGCTGCCGGGTTCGGTGCACATACCGCTGGGGACGCTGCCCGCACGGATGGGCGAGATCCCGGCGGATGTCACGCCGGTGTTCATCTGCGCGGCAGGCGGGCGCAGCATGCGCGCCGCGCAGCTGTTCGTGCAGGCGCGCGGGCATGAGGCGATCAATCTCGGCGGCGGAGTCATGGGCTGGAGCCAGGTGTACGGGGCACCGCCACAGCCGGATGAGCACCGGCACTGAGCCATGAGCAGCGTCCATGACCAGCAACCGATCCGCCGCACCGTCGGCCATCGCGCGAACCGTGACGGCCAGCCGCTGACCGCGGCGGACCGCGCGGTGCTGTCGCAGCTGGCGCAGTACCGCACGCGCGCGCCGAAGGGCGTATTCATCTACCACTCCGCCGAGGAAATGGATGCGGACCGCAGACGGTGGACAGTCGACGCCGTGGTAGAGCGACACCGTTGACCGAGTACACGCGTCCAGCGACCTGGGACGACGTCAAGACGGTGGCCCGCTACCTG
>DATJXQ010000146.1:0-2701 GCA_035500015.1 Steroidobacteraceae bacterium | reverse complement strand
GCCAGCTCGCGCGTGAAAGCCGCGCGCACCACGCGTTCGGCGCGTTCGGCCTCGCCTCCCGGAATCGCGCAGCAGATGGAATGCTCGGAACTGCCCTGCGAGATCAGGATCACCGAAATGCTTTCTTCGCGCAGCGCGCCGAACAGCCGGTGCGCCGTGCCGGGCACGCCGATCATGCCGGCGCCCTCGATGTTGACCAGCGCGATGTCCTCGATGGTGGTGATGCCCTTCACCAGCAGCTCGGATGCCGGGCGCGCGCAGATCAGCGTGCACGGGTTGCCCGGCGCGAAGGTGTTGCGGATCCAGATGGGGATGGCGCGGCCGATGGCCGGCGCCATGGTCTGCGGATGGATCACCTTGGCGCCGAAATAGGCCAGCTCCATGGCCTCGTTGTAGGAGAGCTGGTCGATCACCCGCGCATTGGGCACGCGGCGCGGATCGGCCGACAGCACGCCGTCGACGTCGGTCCAGATGTGGATGGCGGCGGCCTCCAGCAGCGCCCCGAAAATCGACGCAGAGAAGTCGCTGCCGTTGCGCCCCAGCGTGGTCTGCACGCCCTGCGGGCTGCGCGCCACGAAGCCGGGGATGACCAGCGTGCCGCCGAAACCGGCCGCGCCGGTTTCCGCGAGCCGCGCGCGGGAAGCTTCCCAGTCCACCACCGGCCCCAGCTGGTCCCATTCCACCACCACCACCTCGCGCGCATCCAGCCAGCGCACCGGCGTGGCGGTCGCCTTCCTTTCACGCTGCCGGCGCGCTGTCAGGTAGGCGGTGAACAGCGAGGTGGACCACAGCTCGCCATAGCCGGCCACCATGTCGCGGACATTGCGCCCGGCCGAACGCATCAGGCTGGTGGTGTGCAGCACACCGGCCAGGTCCGCGCGGTCCTGGTCGAAGCGCGCCATCCACTGCGCCGCGCCGGCGACATCCAGCAGGGTCTCGGCGATGAGCTGGTGCCGCTCGCGCAGGCTCAGCAACTGGGCGGCAACCGCCGGATCCTGCCTTTCGGCCAGCTCCACCAGCCGCAGCAACACGTCAGTGACGCCCTTGGCCGCGGACAGCACCACCGCCAGCCGGCCGGCGGGCTGGCCTTCGATGATGTCGGCCACCCGGACGAAGCACGGGGCGTCGTAGACGCTGGTGCCGCCAAACTTGTGGACGATCCAGGCAGAAGAACCGGCGGATGACATCGTGTGGCGGCTGAAGTTGTTGTTTAATGGGAAAAAACCCGCGAACTCTAAAGGTCGCCGCGTACCCATGCAAGCAAGCCCGCCGCAGTGGCGAACCCCCGATGAGCAATGAGGCCACTCCGCATGTGCTGGTGCTGGCGGCCGGCGCCGCCAGCCGCTTCGGCTCGCCCAAGCAGCTGGTCCGGATCGGCGGCGAGGCGCTGTTGCAAAGGGCCGTGGCGCGCGCCACCGAACTGGCGGGACACGCAGTCACCGTGGTACTGGGCGCCCATGCCGCGGAAATCACCCCGCTGCTGCGGCACAGTTCGGCAGCCGTAGTCATCAATCGCCACTGGCAGGAGGGCCTGGCCAGCTCGCTGCGGCTGGGCGTGGCCCAGCTGTCCGGCAGCACCGAGGCCGTGCTGGTCACGCTGGCCGACCAGGCCGCCATCACCGCCTTCGACCTGCAGCGGCTGGCCGCCGCCTGGCGCCGCCAGCCCGACTCGGCGATCGCCGCCAGCTACGCGGGCCATACCGGCGTGCCGGCGGTGTTCCCGCGCCATGCCTTTCCGCTGCTGCTGGCGCTGCGCGGCGATGTCGGCGCGCGGCCGGTGCTCTCGCAGCTGGCCGACCGCGTGCTGCGCGTGCCCATGCCCAATGCGGCCATCGACATCGACACACCGGAGGATCTGCTGCAACTGGAGCCGGGGAACAATCCGGCGCACTGATCGATGCCGTGCGTTGTTGTGCGTACCCCCTACGTATATCATCGATGATGTGAAGCTGCCGGAGGAAATCCGCAGGGCGTTCGCGCGCCATGGCCGCAATGGCGGCAGGGCCCGTGCAGCACGGCTGCGCCCCGAGGACCGGCGTGCTGCAGCCCGTCGCGCCGCCACCTCGCGCTGGATAGCCGTGCGGTTTGGTGGCGGCAGCTTCGCGGAACTCGGACTGCCTGGTGGCGAGATGATCGACACGGGGCTGGATCACCTTGCCGAAGGCAAGGTCAGCGCCGAGAGTCTCGCCGTTTCGCTGGCGGCTTCGCGGTTGCGGCGTGAAGGCGTCCCGGTAGGCAGCACGCTGCCGGATCCGGAGGATCGTCTTTTCGATCTGCTGGCGCACGGCAGCGGCGATCTGGCACATGCCCGCTATCTGGCGTGGTTGCAGCAGCTGGAGTCCTTCGCCGACGCCTGCCGTTACCGGCGGTTGCGGATCTCCGATGCGGGATAGGCTGACACGCGAAGCCGTACGCGCGCTGATGCGTGAACTGGCGCGCTCGGCCGGCAAGGACCGGCATTATCGCGTCTACCTGGTGGGCGGAACAACCGCCGTACTCCAGGGATGGCGCGAATCCTCGGTGGATGCCGACCTTCATGCGGAGCAGGACGATATCTTCCGCGATGTGCAAGCCATCAAGGAACGACTGCGACTCAACATCGAACTGGCGCGGCCCGAGGACTTCGTCCCGCCGCTCGCGGGCAGCGAAAACAGGCATGTCTTCATCGAGACTGTGGGGCGCGTGGATTTCTACCACTACG
>DATJXQ010000145.1:0-5829 GCA_035500015.1 Steroidobacteraceae bacterium | reverse complement strand
AAGGACGTGCGCCCGCACTGAACCTTTGCGGCAGCCGCGCGGTTTACTGCGCGGCCCCGGGGCCGATCGCCAGCAGCAGCTGCGCCGTGTCCATGTAGCGTTGGGCGCGGGCGCGCACCAGGCCGAGCTGTGCCTGCCGGTAACGTCGTTCGGCGTCCAGCACCTGCAGCAGGCTTGCCTCGCCTTCCCGGTAGGCGCGGCGCGTGAGATCCGCCGTCTGGCTGGCGGCCGTCCCGGCTTCGGTCTGTGCCTGCAGGGTTTCCACGCCGTGCTGCAAGGCCTGCAACGCGTCGGCAACCTGTCCGAAGGCTTCGAGCACCGCCTGCTGGTAGTTCGCCGCGTTCATGCGCAGCGCCGCCACTGCGGCGCGCTGCTCGGCGCGCAGCGTGCCGCCGTCGAACAGGGGACCGGCCAGGCCGGCGGCGAAACTCCACACGCTGCTGCCGGGCGCGAACAGCGCGCCGGCGCTGATCGCCTCCTGTCCGGTCGAGGCCGTCAGCGTGAGGTGCGGGTAGAGATTGCCGGTGGCAACGCCCACCGCGGCGGTTGCCGCGTGCAGCTGGGCTTCGGCGGCGAGGATGTCCGGGCGGCGATGCGCCAGTTCCGAAGGCACGGCCAGCGGCAGCTGCGCGGGCAGCGTGATCTGCTCCAGCGCCGGCTGCGGCAGGCTGGCATCCGCCGGTGCGCCACCGGTGAGCACCGCGAGCGCGTCGCCGGCCGCGTCCAGCTGCTGGCGCAGCGCCGGCAGCTGCGTCGCATCGGTGGCGAGCTGGCTGCGCGCCGTGAGCACGTCGAGCTGCGAGGCCGAGCCCGCGGCCAGCGCCTCCTGCACCAGCCGCAGGGTCTCCTGGTCGCGCTCCAGCAGCGCCTCGACGGTGGCGATTTCCTCGCGCAGCGACGCCGCCTGCAGTGCCAGCAGCACGGCGTTGCCGCTGACGGCGAGCTGCGCGGCCTCGAGCTGGTGCTGCTGGTATTCGGCCAGTGCGCGCTGCTGCTCGATGCCGCGCTTCACGCCGCCGGTGTAGTCCAGCGCATAGCTCACCTTCGCGCCGATGGCGAAGTAGGTGAACGGCGGCGGCTTGGGCAGCGAGCCGAGGAACTGCGCGCCATACTTCTGGCGGCCGGTGCCCGCGCTGCCGCTCACCTGCGGCGCCAGCGCGCCCTCGCGCGCGGCTACCAGTTCGCGCGCCTGGTCCACCGCGGCCGCGGCGGCGGCCAGCGTGCGGTTGCCGTCCAGCGCCTGCTGCACGATCTGGTCCAGCGCCGGCGACGCGAACAGATGCCACCATTGCGCGTCCGCGGCTGCGCCCGGCAGCAGCTGCTGCGCGGCCAGGTCCGCGCCGCCGAGCTGCGCCGGCACCGCCGCCGCATATTCCCGCGAGCCGGGCGCCGTGGGACGCTGGAATTGCGGACCGACCGCGCAGGCGGCGAGCATCGCCACGAGCAACGCGGCCGGCAGGTTCATGGCAAGCCGGCGCGCGCTCATTCAGGCACCGGCGCAGCGGCGGCGCGCGCGCGCGCCGCCGGCCGCAGCAGGATCACCAGCGGCAGCGCGGCCAGCGTCAGCCACAGCATCAGCTGGAAGTCGTTGTTGTAGGCCAGCATCGCGGCCTGGCGGCTCACGGCGGCATCGAGCCCGGCCAGCGACGTGCCGGCCAGTCCGGGCGTGAACGGCGTGAGGTGCTCGGCCAGCCGCGAGTGCAGGATCTGCGTGTTGCGCGTCAGCAGCGCCACCACCGCCGAGATGCCGATGCTGCTGCCGATGTTGCGCACCAGGCTGAACACCGCGGTGCCCTCGTTGCGCAGCTGCGTGGGCAGCGTCGCGAAGGTGATGGCCGCCAGCGGCACGTACACGAAACCCGTGCCCAGGCCCTGCAGCAGGCCTGACCAGATCACGATGCGGTCGGGCATCTGCAGGTAGAAGTGCGTCATCATCCACACCGATACCGCGGTCATCGCGAAGCCGCTGCCGATCAGCCAGCGCGCGTCCAGCCGGCCCATCAGCCGGCCGAGGATGATCATCGCGGTCAGCGTGCCCAGGCCGCGCGGTGCGGTGACCAGGCCGGTGAGCACCACCGGGTAGCCCAGCAGGCCCTGCAGCAGCGGCGGCAGCAGCGCCAGTGTCGCGAACAGCACCGCTCCCACCAGGAAGATGAACAGGTTGCCGGTGATGAAGTTGCGGTCGCGGAACAGCGCCGGCGAGATGAACGGGGCATGGCGCGTGGTCGTCACGTGCACCACGAACAGCCAGGCCGCGATGCCGGCCAGCAGCGCCTCCAGGCGGATTTCCGTGGAGGCGAACCAGTCGAGCGTCTGGCCGCGGTCCAGCAGCATCTGCAGTGCGCCGATGGCGATGCTCAGCGTCGCGAAGCCGAACAGGTCGAAGCGCGACCGGCGCAGCGTGGTCTCCGGCATGAAGCCGGCGATGCCGGCGAAGCACAGGATGCCGATCGGCAGGTTGATGAAGAACACCCAGCGCCAGCTGTAGTACTCGGTGAGCCAGCCGCCCAGCGCCGGTCCGATGATGGGGCCGAGCGTCACGCCCATGACCCACACGCTCATGGCGCGCGCATGGCGCTCGGGCGGGTTGATGTCCAGCAGCACCGCCTGCGACATGGGCACCAGCGCGGCGCCGAAGGCGCCCTGCAGCGTGCGCGCCATGACGATGGCCGGGAGCGAGGTGGCCAGCCCGCACAGCGCCGAGGCCAGCGTGAAGCCCAGCACCGAAGCCAGGAACACGCGCCGCCGGCCGGTGCGGCCGGCCAGCCAGCCGCTGAGCGGCGTCATGATGGCGGTGGCGACGATGTAGGAGGTCAGCACCCAGGACATCTGCTCCTGCGTGGAGGACAGCGAGCCCTGGATGTGCGGCAGCGCCACGTTGGCGATGGTGGTGTCCAGCGCCGACATGATGGAGGCGCCCATCACCGACAGCGTGATCAGCCCGCGGTGCGGCGAGTGCGCGGGCGCAGCGTGCGCATCCGCGCTCATCGGCTGGCCGTGACCGCCGGCGGATCCATGGTGGCCGCGCGGAACAGATGCCGGTGCCAGCCGGTATCCACTTTCACCTGCGCGCTGAGGCCGGCGTGCAGGGCTGGCGCCGGTTGCGGCAGTTGCAGCTCGATGCGCACCGGCAGGCGCTGCACGACCTTGACCCAGTTGCCCGTGGCGTTTTCCGGCGGCAGCACCGAGAACTGCGAGCCGGTGCCCGGCGACAGGCTCCCCACCGTGCCGTGGAACTGCCGGCCGGGGTAGCTGTCGATGCGCACGCTGACCGGCTGCCCGGGATGCATGTGGGCCAGCTGGTCCTCCTTGAAATTCGCCTCGATCCACATGTCGCCGGTGGACACCAGCGCGAACACCGGCGCATGCGCGGCCACGTAGTCGCCCACCTGCAGCTCTTCGACGCGCGTAACGACGCCATCGGCCGGCGCGGTGACCGTGGCGTACGACAGGTCCAGGCGCGCCCCATCCAGCGCGGCCTGCGCCTGCAGCACCGCCGGATGCTGCGCCGGCGGGATGTCGGCGCGCCCGCCGAGCTGCGCCAGCACGCCGCCGGCCTGGTGCCCGGCGCCCGACAGCGTGCCGCTGGCGTCATCCAGCGCATGCTGTGCGCGGTCCACGGCGGCCTGCGAGGCGATGCCCGAAGCCAGCAGGCGCTGTTGCCGCGCCAGTTCATTGCGCTGGAATTCCAGCGCGCTGCGTGCCGCGTTGATGCGCGATTGCGCCTGCTGGTAATCCGCCTTCAGCGATTCCACCTGCAGCCGCGCCGCGGCCAGCTGCGCCTCGGCCTGGCGCACGGCGATCTGCAGCGGCGCCGGATCGAGCCGGTACAGCAGCTCGCCCCGGTGCACGGTCTGGTTGTCGCGCACCGCCAGTTCCACCACCCGGCCGGCCACGTTGGAACTGACCGCGACGCGGGCGCTCTGCACATAGGCGTCATCGGTCTGTTCGTAGCGGCCGCCGGAAAGATAGAAATACAGCGCCAGCAGCAGCGCCAGCAGCGGCCCGCCGATCAGCAGCGGCAGCCGTGCCCAGGCGCGCCAATCCGGCCGGCGGGAATGGCTGGGCGTCATGACTTCACCTGCAGCTGGGCCGGCGCGCCCAGGTTCTGCTGCGCCAGTTCGAGGATGCGCACGAAAGTGTCGCGATCCTGGCGGCTCACGTTGGCGAACATCTCGGCGCGCGTTCTTGCCGCCAGCCGCCAGATCTCATCCACCAGGGGTCGTGCCTGCTCGGTCAGGTAGAGGCGCCGCGCACGGCGGTCCGCCGGATCGCTGCGCCGTTCGAGGAAGCGTTCCTTCTCCATGCGGTTCAGCAGGCGCACCATCATCATGGGTTCGATGCCGGTGAGCTGCGCCAGGCGCGCCTGGCTGATGCCTTCGTTCTTGTCCAGGTGCACCAGCACCTTGCATTGCATCAGCGTCAGCGAGATCTCCCGCGCATGCTGTTCGAAACGCGCGGTGTAGCGCTGGCTGACGTCCCGCAGCAGGAAACCGAAATACTGGTGGCGGTCCATGAGTTGCCGGAAAAGGAAGTAACATCCGTTATAATAACAGATGTTACTAAAATTGCCAGAAACGGCCGCTGTGGGCGCTTCCTGCTGGCTTGCGGGTCCCGAGGGGCTCCCCTAGACTACGCGCCCTCGCGCCGGACCCCACCGAACTCCGGCGCGGACTGACCGGGGCCGAAGGCAGGGTGCTTAGCTCAGCTGGTAGAGCGTCGCCCTTACAAGGCGAATGTCGGGGGTTCGATCCCCTCAGCACCCACCAGTCGCGGGTTTGCAATGGAGCGGTAGTTCAGCTGGTTAGAATACCGGCCTGTCACGCCGGGGGTCGCGGGTTCGAGTCCCGTCCGCTCCGCCACCTCATCACACCACAACTTGAAGTAGACGGCATGCTCCAGAACATAGGCGACAAGCTCAAGGGCAGCGGCGCGGACGCGGGCCGCGGCCACCGCTGGGTGTGGTACATCATCTTCGGCGCGCTGATCCTGGTGTTCATCGCCTGGGGCCCGTACTCGATGTTCAACCTTTCCTTCGGCCGCGAGGGCTGGGCGGCGAAGGTCGACGGCGCGGAGATCTCCGCCGACGAGATCAATCGCGAGTGGCAGCAGCAGCAGGCGCGCCTGCTGGAGGCCGCCGGCGGCCAGCTTTCCGACCTGCAGCGCACGCTCTACCAGCAGCAGCTGCTCGACTCCGCGGTGCGCGGCCTGGCCATCACGCAGTACGCGCGGAAGCTGGGCTATGCGGTGACCGACGCGCAGCTGTCGGCGCGTTTCCAGAGCGAGGAATCCTTCCAGGTGGACGGCAAGTTCGACCTGCAGACCGCGCGCGCGCGGCTGGCCGCCGCGGGCGTGACCGAGCAGGGCTATGTCAATGACCTGCGCAACGACCTGCTGACCAGCCAGCTGCTCGGGTCGGTGGGCATCTCGAACTTCCTCACCCCGGCCGAGAGCAAGCGCATCATGGGCCTGCTCGACGAGGAGCGCGAGGTGCGCTTCGTGATGCTGCAGCCGCAGGATTTCGCCGGCAAGCAGGCCATCGCTCCGGAAGCCATCGAGGCCTGGTACAAGGCGCATCCCGCGGATTTCGCGCTGCCGGAGTCGGCGCAGCTGGCCTATGCGGAGCTGTCGCTGGCCGATGTCGCCGCCGGCGTGAAGATCACCGACGAGCAGCTGCACGCGCGCTACGAGCAGGACAAGGCGAGTTACCAGACCCCGGAGACCCGTCGCGCCTCGCATATCCTGATACCCGTGGACAGTCCCGCCGACGACGCGAAGGCCAAGGCGCAGGCGGAGGATATCTACAAGCAGCTCAAGGGCGGCGCGGAT
>DATJXQ010000144.1:0-3589 GCA_035500015.1 Steroidobacteraceae bacterium | reverse complement strand
CCAGCACCATGCTCAGTTGCGGCCGGTCTTGCGCCGCAGGTGCAATCCCTCGAAGCCGGCTTCGATCGCGCTGACGGCGCGCATCACGGGATTGTCGCCGGGCCACTGCAGGCTGCTGCGGAACAGCCACGCGCCGAACACGCCGAACACCACCACCGGCAGCCATACCGCCAGCCATGCCGGCGCGCGGCCGGTTTCCCCGAGGCTTTCGCCGAACTGCAGCGCCTGGTGCAGCGTGAGCAGCGCCACGGCCGCGAACACCGTGCCCGGCGCGCGCCGGCCGCGCTTGGCCGCCATGCCCAGCGGCAGCGCCAGCAACGGCAGCAGCAATGGCACCACGGTGCGCGCGATGCGCCCGTGGAATTCTCCAGCGAGCTCGCTGGCAGTGAGGGAGGGCTTCTGGCCGGGCAGCGGCGCCGGCGGGTGCAGCAGCTCCGGCAAGGTAAGCTCCCGCTCCGATTCGCCGCGCGCGCGGAATTGCGGCGGCACCGCGGTGAAATCCTCGTTCAGATGCGCGTCGCCGAAGCGCACGGTGCGCACCGAGCCATCGGGCCGATCGGTGACGATCAGGCCGTTGGCCAGGCCAAGCAGCAGGCGCGAGCCATCGGCCGAGGGCGTCAGCTGCCCGCCCGGCGCCGTGACGACTTCCTCGGTGCCGTCGTCGCGGCGCTCGACGAACACGCCGGTGAGGTGCCGGCCGTCGCCGCCGACGGTATCGGCGCCCAGTGTATAGCCCTGCTTCACCTTGACGAAGCGATTGTCCTGCAGCCGGGCGTTCCAGCCGGTCTGGCGCGCCTCGTACACCGCGGCGTCGTAGCCATAGCGTGTCAGCGGCTGCAGATAGCCGAAGAGGTAGAAGTTGAAGCCGACCAGCGCCGCGGCCACCAGGAAATACGGTACCGCCATGCGGGCGATGGAACGGCCGGTGGCCAGCATCGCATCCAGTTCGTTGTCGTCGCCGATGCGCGCCACGGACATGAAGATCGCGGCGAAGAACCCCGCCGGCATCGAGATGCCGAGATAGTACGGCAACAGCGAGAGAATCATCCTCGCCACCAGCAGCGGACTCGCGCCGGTGGCGGCGGCGAGGTCGAACAGCGACAGCAGCCGCTGCAGGATCTCCGCGAGCAGCAGCACGACGAATGCCAGCAGCAACGGTCCGAGCAATGCCCGCAGCGTATAGACATCGAGGCGGTCAGGCAGGCGCTGCACGTATGCCGTGCCGCTGCCGGTGGTATCGGCGCTAGCCACGATCCGGCAACCGCAGCTCGTAGGTGGCGGCATCGACGAAACCCTTCGCCGCGACCGACCACTGGCGCACCGCCACGCGTGCCCACTGCGCGCCGCCGGATAGCGTGACCAGATGCCAGCGCGCAGCCTCGTCGCGCGGATTCGGCAGCGCCGAGGAAGACGGCACGCACAGCACCGGGATCGGCCCGTGCGGACCCGGCACCGCCTCCAGTCGCGCGCCGCGCGCGTGGCCGTGCAGCACCAGCTCCGCACCCGCCTGCCGCAGCACCGCGCGCAGCGCGGCGCGGTCGGCGAGTGCCTTGCGGCGCGAGACCGCCCCATCGACCGGCGGATGATGCAGCAGCACGACGCGGGTGCGGCCGGCCGCTGCCTCCTCGTGCAGCAGCTGACCAAGCCGCTCGAGCTGGCGCGTACCGAGGCGCCCAGAAGCCAGCAGCGGCGCAGTGGGCAATGCAGTCTTCAGGCCGATGAAGGCCACGCTGCCGCCGTACCGGACGTACGGCCAGCCATCCTCGGTGGCCATGTACGCGCCGAGCCGGCCGAGGCCCTGCGCGTACGGCATCGCCACCAGTGCGTCGTGGTTGCCCGGCACGGCGCTGAGGCGGCCGGGCGGCGCGAGTTCCGCCAGCCATTGCGCGGCCTGCGCGAATTCACCGGGCAACGAAAAATTGGTGATGTCGCCGGTGACCACCACATGATCGGGCCGGCGCGCGCGCAGCTCCGCGCGCAGTGCGTCCAGTATTTCCGGACGCTGCACCGCGCGCCTGCGGCGCCACGACCACGCAGACAGCTGCCGCTTGGAAAAACGCTGGCGCCAGCCCAGCCGCGGTTCGAAGGGCAGATGCAGATCCGATACGTGCGCAAAGGTCAGGGCGTTCAACGATAATGCCGGCGCCGGAGCATTCATAAGGTCCGCGGATCATGCCACAGTCCCCTGGGAGTCCGACTGCCGTCGCCGGACATGTCGTCGGGCAATCCGGCCTGCGCATCTGGAGCCTGACATCAGGGGAACGCCTGCGGCGCCAGCTGCGCCGTGCCGGCGCTGCGGCGGACGCCGACGCACAGCGCGTGGTGCTGCTGCGCGCGGACTGGGTGTACGACGATCCTTTCGTTCGCGGGCTGGTGGCGCGCGCAGCCCCCTGCGGCATGTGGCGCGACGAAACCTGCGTGGCGCTGGTCGTGCCGCCGCAGCGCCTCGCCGAAGCCGGGCAGCTGCTGGCCGCAGGACGCGCGCCGCCGGACCTGCCGCGCGTGGCGCCGCAGGAAATCGCCGGCAGCTACAACGACAAGCTGCGCAAACGCGAGACACCCTTCCTGCTGCCCCTGACGGCGGAGCAGCTGCCCGCCATCGAGAAGCGCGTGTTCGCGGGTTCCTACAAGGGGGTCACCGACTTCGTCACGCTGTCCTGGCCGAAGGCGGTCAGCGCGGTGACGCGCGTCTGCGCGGCGCTGCGCCTGACGCCCAACATGGTCACCTGCGCCAGCCTCCTACTGACCATCCTCGCCACCTGGCTGTTCTGGCACGGCCGCTACGGCAGTGGCCTGCTCGCCGCCTGGCTGATGGCGTTCCTCGACAGCGTCGATGGCAAGCTCGCGCGCGTCACGCTCACCTACACCAAGTTCGGCGACCTGTTCGACCACCTGATCGATCTCATCCATCCGCCCTTCTGGTGGTGGGCGTGGATCGTGGGCCTGCCCGCGGCCGGACGGCCGCTGCCGTGGGCCGGCATCGCGCTGGCCGTCATTGTGGCCGGCTACCTGCTGCAGCGGCTCGAGGAAGGCCTGTTCATGTCGATGTTCGGCATGGACATGCACGTCTGGCGGCGCTTCGACAGCCGCTTCCGGCTGGTCACCGCGCGCCGCAATCCCAACCTCGCCATCCTCACCGTCGCAACGCTCGCCGGCCGGCCGGACACCGGCATTGCCATCGTGGCCGTCTGGGTGGCCGTGTGCCTGCTGGTCCACGCGGTACGCATCGCGCAGGCGGGGCTGGCGCGCCGCGCCGGTCCGCTGACATCCTGGCTGGCGTGAACGCCGCATCCCTGCGGCAGCTGCTGGCCGCGGAACTGGAGCAACCCGCACCGGAACCGGCCCGGGCACTGGCGCAGCAGCTGGCACGCCGCGGCGGCCGGGCCACCGCCGCGGTGCTGTACTACGGTTCGGCACTGCGCGCCGGGGATCTCGACGGCATCCTCGATTTCTATGTGCTGCTGGATGACGTGCGGGCCTGGCCTGGCTCCCGCCTCGCCCGCTGCGCCAACCGCGCGCTGCCACCCAATGTCGGCTACCTGGAATACCAGCATGGTGCGCAGCGGCTGCGCGCCAAGTTCGCGGTCAT
>DATJXQ010000143.1:0-15862 GCA_035500015.1 Steroidobacteraceae bacterium | reverse complement strand
CGGCCGCCACGCCTCGCAGCTGTACGAGGCGACGCTCGAGGGCCTCGCCTTGTTCGCGCTGCTGTGGTGGTTCACGCGCCAGCCGCGTCCGGTCGGCGCGCCTTCCGGCCTGTTCCTGGCGTGGTATGGGCTGGCGCGCTTCGTGATCGAGTTCGTGCGCCTGCCCGACACGCAGATCGGCTATCTCGCCGGCGGCTGGTTCACGATGGGCCAGCTGCTGTCGCTGCCCATGATCGCCATCGGGCTGCTGCTGCTGCTGCGCGCCCTGGTGCGGCCGGTTCCCTCGGGCAACTTCGCGGCGGCGTGAAGCAGTACCTGGAACTGCTGCGCGCGGTGCGCGAGCGCGGCGCGCGCAAGACCGACCGCACCGGCACCGGCACCCTGTCGCTGTTCGGCTGGCAGATGCGCTTCGACCTGGCCGCGGGGTTTCCGCTGGTCACCACCAAGCGCGTGCACGTACCGTCCGTGGTGCACGAGCTGCTGTGGTTCCTGCGCGGCGACACCAACGTGGCTTACCTGCGCGAGCACGGCGTGACCATCTGGGATGAGTGGGCGGATGCACGCGGCGAGCTTGGCCCGGTGTACGGTGCGCAGTGGCGTGCCTGGGGCACCGCCGACGGGCGCCACGTCGACCAGCTGTCGCAGGTGCTGGAGACGCTGCGCAATGCGCCGGATTCGCGGCGCATGGTGGTCAGTGCGTGGAACGTGGGCGAGCTGGACCGCATGGCGCTGCTGCCCTGCCACGCGCTGTTCCAGTTCCACGTGGCGGATGGCAGGCTTTCCTGCCAGCTGTACCAGCGCAGCGCGGACGTGTTCCTGGGCGTGCCGTTCAACATCGCCTCCTACGCACTGCTCACCCACCTGGTGGCCGCGCAGTGCGGCTTCGCGCCCGGCGAATTCATCTGGACGGGTGGCGACTGCCACCTGTATCTCAACCACCTGCAGCAGGCCGACCTGCAGCTCACGCGCGCGCCATATCCGGCGCCGCGCCTGGCGCTGCATCGCCGGCCGGCCAGCCTGTTCGACTACACCGCGGAGGACATCGAGTTCGTGAATTACCAGCATCATGCGCCCATCAAGGCGCCAGTGGCGGTCTGAGATGGCAACAGCAAAGGCAAAGGCAAAGGCGGGGAAGGGCAGATCCGCCGCGAAGAACAAGTGGATCATCGTGCGCCACTCGAAGGTGCACGGCCATGGCTGCTTCGCGCGGCGCTTCATCCCCAAGGGCACGCGCATCATCGAATACGTCGGCGAACGCATCTCGCACAAGGAGGCCGACCGCCGCTACGAGCACGCGGACGTCAACGACAACCACACCTTCCTGTTCATCGCGGACCGCCGCACGGTGATCGACGCCACCACGGGCGGCAACGAGTCGCGCTTCATCAACCACAGCTGCGACGGCAACTGCGAATCCGAGATCGAGAAGAGCCGTGTGTTCGTCGAGGCGATCAGGGACATCCCGAAAGGCGCGGAACTGGGCTACGACTACCAGATCGGCCGCGACCGCAACGATCCGCCCAACGTGGACGAGATCTACGCCTGCCGCTGTGGCGCCGCGAACTGCCGCGGCTCGATGCTGTGGCCGCCGCTGAAGGAATTCCGCAGGCGGCAGGCCAGGCGCAGGGCGGCGGCCAGCAAGCGCGCGGCGGCGAAGCGCAAGTCCGGCGCGCCGGCGCGCAAAGGCGGACGTGCGCGCAGGGCCGGGCGGGCGGCATGAGGCTGACCGCGGTCGTGGCGGCGTCGGACAACGACGTCATCGGCCGCGACAACGCACTGCCCTGGCACCTGCCCGCGGACCTGGCGCGCTTCCGCCAGCTGACGATGGGCAAGCCCATCCTGATGGGCCGCAAGACCTTCGAATCCATCGGCCGGCCGCTGCCGGGACGCCGCAACCTGGTGCTCAGCCGTCAGGGCTTCGCCATGGCCGGCATCGAGACCGTGCCGTCGCTGCAAGCGGCGCGTGCGCTGGTCGCGGGCGAGCCGGAGCTTGCGGTGATCGGCGGCGAGCAGGTATTCCGCATCACTCTGCCGGAGACCGATACGGTGTACCTCACCCGTGTGCATTGCCGCGTGGATGGCGAAGCGTACCTGCCGCCGCTGCCGCCGGGACAATGGCGTGAGGTGCAGCGCGAGGAGCGTGCGCCGGACGCGCGCAATGTCCATGCGATGAGTTTCATCACGCTGGAACGCATCCGGTCCTGAGGCGGCAGGCGAGCGGCGGGTCGCGTGACTACGGCAACTCGTCCAGTCGTTCCCTCACCAGCCGGTCGGCCAGCAGGGAATCGGGCGCGCCGTACTGTTCCAGCTCGTCGAGGATCTGCTGCTGCACGCGCCCCCGCTGCAGCGCCATCGAGTACGGAATTTCCGGATGGAACATCACCATGGCGTAGCGCGGCACGAAACGCCGCGGATGGCGGCGCTCCAGCTGCAGTTCCAGTTCCCGCTGCCGCTGGAAGCGCGGGTCCAGCACCGCGGCGCGCATTTCGCCGTAGTTTTCCAACGACATCGCCGCGATGGCGTCGGTGTCGGCGCGGCGCGCCGCGCTGAAGCGCGCGAAGGGCCCGGGCCGGCCGTCGGCGAGCAGGGCATCCAGCAGCACGCAGTCTTCCAGAGCGCAGTTCATGCCCTGGCCATGGAAGGGCACGATGGCGTGCGCCGCGTCGCCGATCAGCAGCAGGCGTTCGCCGAGATTCCACGGCGCGCAGCGCACCGTGCCCAGCACGCCCTGCGGGTGTGCGGCGATTTCACGGTCGAAGTCCGGCATCCGCGCCAGCGCGTCGGGGAACTCCCGCGCGAAGAAGCCGCGCGCGTCCTCCGGGCGCGCCAGCGCGGCAAAGCTCGGCGCGCCGGTCCGCGGCAGGAACAGCGTGGCGGTGAAGCTGTGGTCGGCATTGGGCAGCGCGATCAGCATGCAGCCGCGGCGCGGCCAGATGTGCAGCGCCTCGCGCACGGCCAGCGCACTGGCGCCGTTCACCGCGGGAATGGCCAGTTCCTTGTAGTCGTGGTCCAGCAGCTCATTGCTCGCGGCCACCTCGCCGGCCTGCGCCATGGCCTTGCGCAACGCGGAGCCGGCGCCGTCGGCGCCGATCACGCGTGGCGTGTCCAGTTCATGGTGCTGGCCCGTGTCCTCATCCTGCAGCAGCACCCGGCCCGAGGCCGCGAACCCCACGCAACGCCGGCGGAAGTGCAGCCGGATGCGTGGCTCCTGCCCGGCGGCCTCGACCAGCAGCCGTGCGAGGTCCACGCGCGAGATGGCGTAGTTGGTTTCGCCGGCCATCTGGCCGTAGGCGCTGAAGGATTCGCCGCCATCCGCAAGATGCAGCTGGCGGCCGTGCATGGGAACCAGCAGCGGGCGCAGTGCCGGCAGCATGCCCGCCGCATCCAGCGCGCGCATGCCACGTGCCGCGAGCGCCAGGTTGATGGAGCGACCGGCTGCGGGGGCGCTGCTGCGCGGATCAGCACGCCGTTCGAACAGCGCCACCTGGATGCCGCGCCGCGCGGCCAGCAGCGCCAGCAGGGTGCCGGCCGGTCCGGCCCCCACGATGGCGAGCTCGGCGTTGCTGTTCACGCGGACAGGGATTCCAGGCATTGCAGCAGGTACGCGACATCCGCGTAGCGGTTGTACAGCGGCACCGGCGCCAGGCGCAGGATGTCCGGTTCGCGCCAGTCCAGCACCACGCCGCGCGCGGCCAGCGCCGCAAACAGCGCGCGGCCGGCCTCGCGCCCCGCGCGCACGCGCAGCGACAGCTGGCAGCCGTGCCCCGCCGCGGCGCGCGGCGTCACGCACTGCAGCCGCGCGCCGTGGCGCGCATCGAGCTCGTCGAGCAGCAGCTGGGTCAACGCCAGCGACCGCGCGCGCAGCGCCGTCATGCCCGCTTCGGTGAACAACGCCAATGATGCGAGCAGCGGCGCGGTCGAGAAAATCGGCGGATTGCTCACCTGCCAGCCGGCCGCGCCGAATGCCGGATGGAATTCCGGCGCCATGCGGAAGCGCGTTTCGCCCTCGTGGCCCCACCAGCCGGCCAGGCGCGGCAGCGAACCATGCGCGTGCCGTTCGTGCACGAAGGCACCGGCCAGCGCGCCCGGGCCGCCATTGAGGTATTTGTAACTGCACCAGGCCGCGAAATCCGCGCCGCTGTCGTGCAGCGCCAGCGGCACATTGCCGATGGCATGCGCCAGGTCGAAGCCGCAGGCGGCGCCGCAGGCGGCCGCGGCTTGCGCGATGCGCGCCAGGTCGAAGGCCTGGCCGGTGAGGTACTGCACTCCTGGCCACAGCACCAGAGCGACCTCTTCGCCGCGCGTGGCGAGGAAATGTTCGAGCTGCGCCACGTCGAGCAGGTCTGTTCCGGCCGGCGGTGCGATCTCGACCAGCGCCTCGGCGGGATCGAGGCCATGCCACTGCAGCTGTCCCAGCACCGCGTGGCGATCGGAGGGAAAGGCGCCGCCCTCGATCACGATGCGGCGCCGCGCGCCGCGCGGGCGATAGAAGCTCGCCATCAGCAGGTGCAGGTTCACCGTCAGCGAGTTCATCGCCACCACTTCGTGCTCGTGCGCGCCGGCGAGCGCGGCCAGGGGCTTTGCCAGCAGCTCCGCATAATCGATCCATGGCCGGGCACCGGCATGATGGCCGTTCACGCCCAGTCTCTCCCAGGTGTCCAGTTCCTCGTCGACGAACCGGCGCGCGGCGCGCGGCGCGGCGCCCAGCGAATGCCCGCAGAGATAGACGAGTGGCTGGCCGTCCGCGCCGACGGGCAGGATGAAGCGCTCGCGGAGCCGGCCGAGCGGATCGGCGGCATCGCGCGCACGCGCCCTCTCCATCACGCTGCTCATGCCTTCACCAGCGGCAGATGCAGGGGCCGGCTCGGCACTGCGTCGCCGCTCCAGGCGGGAATCTGGATCTGCAGCGCGCAGGCGCCATCGGCCAGCGTCGCGGGGAAATGCGCCAGTTCGGTAACGGTCGCGGCCGGCCGCGCCGCATAGGCGAGCCGCGTGCTGCCGGCCGGCAGGCCGAAGAAGATGCGGTGCGCGGCGAGCTGGCCTTCATCTTCGAGGCGATCCAGCGAGGGCAGGTCGGTGACCAGGTGTTCGATGCCGCGGGCGACCAGTTCCGTCGCGCACTGGCGCGAGAGAAAGGGCGGGGCGATATCACGCCAGTGGGTGCCGGTGCGCAGCAGCAGCGCGCGTGCCCGCACGTCCGCATGCCCCTTCCAGCTGGCCAGCAGGCTGGACCGCGTGATCAGCCGATCGCCCCCGCGTGGCGCCGGCAGGCAATCCTCGCCGCTGCCGATTGCTGCCACCGGGGGTACCGACAGCAGCAGAGCTGGCAGCGGCGCCACCGGCAGGAATTCATGCAGCGGACGCTGCTCGACGGTGAGATGGCTGGCGCTTTCCGTGTGCGTGCCATTGCAGTGGGGAACCAGCGCGATGCCGCGGCAGTTGCAGCTCGCGCCGCGCGCGACCTCGCCGTTGAATGCGCCCACGTGCAGCGGCGTGCTGCTCGCAGGCGGCGCGCCGAAATGCCGCGGCTGCGGGGCGTCGAAATCCAGCGGCAGTGCCAGTGACGTCGCGGCCGCGAAGTCGGCGGCGGGAACCTCGCCCGCCACCACTGCGCCCGCCGCGACGCCCTCCTCAGGCACTGCGCCGCGCCTCCGGTACCGGCGCGACCCGGCCGCACTTGCGGCAGGTGCGATGCTCGAGGCTGGCGTAGTAACGCTGGAACACCGGCGGGAACTGTGTCTCGATGTCGGTGAGCTCGAAGAATTCCTCGTACAGCTTGTGATGGCAGCTGTCGCAGTACCACTGCAGGCCGTCACGCTCGCCGGCGCGCCGCCGCCGTTCGATGACCAGGCCCACCGTATCCGGGAAGCGCTGCGGGGAATGCGGCACGCCCGCCGGCAGCAGGAACATCTCGCCCTGGCGGATGGGGATGTCCACGATCCTTCCTTGCTGCACGGTCTTCAGCAGCATGTCGCCTTCGACCTGGTGAAAGAACTCCTGGCCCGGATCCACGTGGAAGTCGCTGCGCGCATTGGGCCCACCGACGATCATGATGACGAAATCCTCAACCGGAAACAGCAGCTTGTTGCCCACCGGCGGTTTCAGCAGGTGGCGGTGCGAGTCGATCCATTGCCTGAAGTCGAAGGGCGGGAGCATTACTTCCAGTGCCATTGCAGGCCGGCCGTCAGGCTGCGCTCGGGGCCGGATTCGAAGAAGCGCCCGTTGCCCTCGTTGACGATCACCGAGCCGACGTAATCCCGGTCGAACAGGTTGTCGACGCGCACGAAGGCGCGCAGGTCGCTGTGCGGCAGCTGCCAGTCGTGCCCCGCGTCCAGGTTCCACAGGGCGTAACCAGGCGCGCGGTCGGTGCCGTAGCTGGCGATCGCCGAGGCGCTGTTGTCGGTGACCACGATGGGACTGCTGGCTGTGAATTCCAGCCCGGCGTTCCACGCTCCGGGAGTCCAGGCCAGGCGCAGCCTTCCCTGGTGGCGCGGCACGCCGGGAATCTGCGCACCCGCCGGAACTGCGACGGGAACCGTGCATGGCGTGCCCGGGCAGCTCTGGTAAGCGCTGCGGAACTGCGCCGACAGGAAGGTGTACGAGCCCTCGAGGTGCAGATCATGGGCCAGCGGCAGCTGTCCCGACAGCTCGATGCCCTGGCGCCGCGTGCGGTCCACATTGTTGTAGCAGCTGCGGCCGCCGGAGTTCTTGCCCACGACCAGCTCGTCGCGGGTATCGCCCTGGAACAGCGCCGCGTCCAGCGCGACGCCATCCGCCGGGCGCCATTTGCCGCCCAGCTCGTAGTTGCGGCTCTGTTCGGGCTTGAGGTAGAAGGCGAGGCCGGCGCCGCCATCGCAGCGATAAGCCAGTTCGTTGAAGGTGGGCGTCTCGAAACCATCGCCGGTGGAGGCATAGAAGCGCAATGTCTGCAGCGCGCTGAACTCGACGCCGCCGACCGCGGTGGTGTCGTGGTAGTTGCGGCCACCGCTGTCGTCCGGATTGCCGGTGGCGATGTAGTGGTCCGTGGAACTGAACTTCACCTCGCTGTGGCGCAGGCCGGCCAGCGTCGACCACTGGCCGGCGAACTGCCACCACACCTGCGCGAACTGGTCGAAGCTGTCGACGGTATCCGACTCGTCCCGGCGCAGGCGTCCCTGCACGCCGCAGACGGTTGCGCCGCTGCAGGAATTGCTGGCGGGGCCGGTGTAGTCCTCGTAGCCGCGGCGCTGCTGGTTCTGCCAGTCGTAGCTGCTGCCGACCGTGAATTCCAGCGGTCGGCCGGCGAGCTTTCCTGCCCAGGACCAGCGGGCGTCGCCGCCGCGGTAATCGCCGTCGAGGTCGACCACGCCGCCCGAATGCAGCGGATTGGCCTGCACCGTGGGCATGATGGCGAGGAACTGGGTGACCTGCCGGTTACCGTCGTAGCCCATGACGCGCAGCGTGCCGCTGCCAATCGTCTGCTCGAAGATCGCGCCGCCCTGCAGCTGCTCCACCGATTTGCGCGTGTTGTATTGCGTGGCGACGCTTGCGGTCTGGCGCGGGTCGGCCCACCACAGGGCCGGCGTGAGGCCGAGCGTATCCTGCGCCTCGGGGATGTCCACGTAGTTGGCGACCAGGGTCAGCGAGCGGTTCTCGCCCGCATCCACGCCCAGCCGCAGGTTCGCCGAGTCGCGGCGCGCCGCGGAATGATCGCGGTAGCCATCGGTCTGGAAACGCGATCCCACCAGGTCGTAATCGACGGCCCCCAGTGTGCCCAGGCCCTGCGCGCCGAAACTGCGCGTGTCGAAACTGCCGTAGGTGGCGCGCACGCGCGCGCTGGGCTCGGGCGTGCCGGGGCTGCTCCACATCTGCACCACGCCGCCGGAGGAATTGCCGTACAGCGCCGAGAACGGACCGCGCAGCACCTGCACGGTGTCGGCACCCATCACGTTGAAATTCGACAGCTGCCCCTGGCCATCGGGCATCGAGGCCGGGATGCCGTCGGCGTACAGCCGCAGGCCGCGCACGCCGAAGGTCGAACGGCTGCCGTTGCCGCGGATGGACAGCTGCGTGTCCTGCGCGTAGTTCTGCCGGTCGAGCGCGGTGACGCCGGGCAATCCCGCCAGCAGTTCCGTCATGTTGGTCTGCGTGCGGTCGCTGTCCGGGTTGGCCTGCACCGTACTGATCGCGGCAGGCACGTCGATGTCGGGCACGCTGAGGAGCCGCGTGGCGCTGACCTCGACGGTCGCGAGTTCATTCTGGCCGGTGTCCGGCGCGGCCGCGGCCGCGACCGTCGCGCCGAACGTGGCCGCGACGATGCAGGCACCGGCCAGGCTCGCTGAATGCTGCTTCATGCCCCCGTATCCTTTGTTTGTATGTGGCGATGGTGATTCTAGCGGCGAACACGGCTCAGGCGAGCGTGTGGTAGACGTTCTGCACGTCCTCGTCCTGCTCCAGCCTGTCCAGCAGCGTCATGACCTCGGTCGCCTGGTCTTCGGGCAGCGTAACGGGGCTGGCGCACACGTATTCATGCGTGGCCGACAGCGGCGTGATGCCGCGTTCCTCCAGTGCCTTCTGCACCTGGCCGAAATCGTCGAAGGCGCAGCGGATGACGATCTGCGGTTCGCCCTTCTCGCCGCTGCCTTCGCCCATCTCGTCCAGGCCGTGGTCCATCAGGTACAGCTCCAGGTCATCCTGGTCGATGCCTTCGGGCGCGAGGCGGAACACGCCCATCTTGCGGAACATGAAGGCGACGCTGCCGTTGCTCGCCAGGTTGCCGGCGTAGCGCCCGAAGATGCTGCGTACGTTGGCGACGGTGCGCGTGGGGTTGTCGGTGGCCGTTTCCACCAGCACCGCCACGCCGTGCGGCGCGTATCCCTCGTAGATCACCTCGCTGTAACTGGCGGCGTCGCGGCCCGAGGCGCGCTTGATGGCGGCATCGACCTTGTCCTTGGGCATGTTGACCGCGCGGGCGTTCTGGATCACGCGGCGCAGCGCCGGATTGCTGTTCGGATCGCTGCCGCCGGATTTCACGGCAATGGTGATGTCCTTGCCGATCTTCGCGAACTGCTTGGCCATGCGGTTCCAGCGCGCGAACATCGTGTGCTTGCGTACTTCGAATATGCGGCCCATGAGGCTGAGGTCCTGTGCCCTGCGGAAACGGGAATGATAAGTGAAAAGCTGCCGTGGGCATGCTTTGCCGGCGGCATGGATTCGCGCGGGCCAGTTTGCCCCATCTCTGGCGCGAATGGGGCCTTTCGGACATGATGGCGCGCCTGCCCGCACCCCAAACAATCAGAAGGTTTTGCCATGCCCCTGAGTGATATCGAGATCGCACGCCAGGCGAAGATGCAGCCCATCGAGCAGGTCGCCGCAAAGATCGGCCTGCCGAAGGAGCAGCTGCTGCAGTACGGGCCGTACAAGGCCAAGCTGTCGCTCGACGCGGTAAAGGAAATCGGCAAGCGCAAGCCCGGCAAGCTGATCCTGGTGACCGCGATCAACCCGACGCCCGCGGGCGAGGGCAAGACCACCACCACGGTGGGCCTGGGCGATGGCCTCAATGCCATCGGCAAAAAGGCCGTGATCTGCCTGCGCGAGCCCTCGCTCGGCCCCTGCTTCGGCGTGAAGGGCGGCGCGGCCGGCGGCGGCTACGCGCAGATCGTGCCGATGGAAGACATCAACCTGCATTTCACCGGCGACTTCCACGCCATCGCCGCGGCCAACAACCTGCTGGCCGCGATGGTGGACAACCACGTGTACTGGGGCAACGAGCTCGGTATCGACGTGCGCCGCGTCAGCTGGAAGCGCGTGGTGGACATGAATGACCGCGCGCTGCGCCAGATCACCAACTCGCTGGGCGGCCCGGGCAACGGCTATCCGCGCGAGGATGGCTTCGACATCGTGGTGGCGTCCGAAGTGATGGCCATCTTCTGCCTCGCCACCAGCCTCGAGGATCTCACGCGCCGCCTGGGCAACATCATTGTGGCGCGCACGCGCGACAAGAAGCCCATCTACGCGCGCGACCTGAAGGCCGATGGCGCGATGGCGGTGCTGCTGCGCGACGCGCTGTCGCCGAACCTGGTGCAGACGCTGGAGGGCAATCCGGCCTTCGTGCACGGCGGCCCGTTCGCCAACATCGCGCACGGCTGCAACTCGGTGATGGCCACGCAGACCGGCCTGCGCCTCGGCGAATACGTGGTCACCGAGGCCGGTTTCGGCGCGGACCTGGGCGCCGAGAAATTCCTCGACATCAAGTGCCGCAAGGCCGGGCTCAGGCCGGACGCCGCGGTGATCGTGGCCACGGTGCGCGCGCTGAAGATGCATGGCGGCGTGGCCAAGGACCAGCTGGGCCAGGAAAACCTCGAAGCCCTGAAGAAGGGTTTCGCCAACCTGGAGCGCCACCTGCAGAACGTGGCGAAATTCGGCGTGCCCGCGGTGGTGGCCATCAACAGCTTCATCTCCGACACGCAGGCCGAGCACGACCTCATCAAGGAACTGTGTGCCGGTGTCGGTTCGAAGGCCATCCTGTGCACGCACTGGGCCAATGGCAGCAAGGGCACCATCGAGCTGGCGAACGAGGTGGTGAAGATCGCCGAGAGCGGCAAGGCCGCCTACAAGCCGCTGTATGCCGACGAGCTGCCGCTGGTGGAAAAGGTGCGCACCATCGCCAAGGAAATCTACCGCGCCAGCGACATCAGCCTGGATGGCAAGGCGAAGGAGCTGTTCAAGGAGTTCCAGGACGCGGGCTTCGGCAATTATCCGGTCTGCATCGCCAAGACCCAGTACAGCTTCTCCACCGATCCGAACGCCAAGGGCGCGCCCACCGGCCACGTGCTGAACGTGCGCGACGTGCGGCTGTCGGCCGGCGCCGAGTTCATCGTGGTGGTGTGCGGCGAGATCATGACCATGCCCGGCCTGCCGAAGGTGCCGTCGGCAAACAACATCTTCCTGAACAAGGAAGGGCAGATCGAGGGGCTGTTCTAGCCCGCGGGCTGCGGCAACCGGCATGAAATCCAGCCGGCCGTTGCTGTTCGGCGTGTTGCTCGGGGCCCTGGCCGCCGGGCTGGTCGCGGTAATGCGGCTGGGCTGGGGCGCGGCGCCGGTGGTGGATCGCACGGTCACGCCGCGTGGCGAACTGGACGCGGACGAGAAAGCCACCATCGCGCTGTTCGAGCACGCGCGCGAATCCGTCGTCTACATCTCCACCTCCGAGCTGGTGCGCGATTTCTGGTCGCGCGATGTGCAGAAGGTGCCGCAGGGCACCGGCTCCGGCTTCATCTGGGACGATGCCGGTGACGTGGTCACCAACCTGCACGTGATCGCCGATGCTTCCGGCGGCGCGACGGTGCGGCTGGCCGACGGCCGGGACTATCCGGCCACGCTGGTCGGCTACAGCGAGCTGCACGATATCGCGGTGCTGCGCATCAACGTGGACTTCAAGCGCCCGAAACCGGTGCCCATCGGCACCAGCGGCGACCTGAAGGTGGGCCAGAAGGTGTTCGCCATCGGCAACCCCTTCGGCCTGGACTGGACGCTGACCACCGGCATCGTCTCGGCACTGGACCGCAGCCAGCCGACGGAAGACGGGCAGGGCATCATCGAGCACCTGATCCAGACCGACGCGGCCATCAATCCCGGCAATTCCGGCGGACCGCTGCTGGATTCGGCGGGCCGGCTGGTCGGCATCAATGCATCGATCTACAGCCCCTCCGGCGCCTCGGCCGGCATCGGCTTCGCGATTCCGGTGGACACCGTGATGCGCGTGGTGCCGCAACTCATCCACAACGGCCGCTATACGCGCCCGTCGCTGGGCATACAGACCGACGAGGACATCAACGAGCGCGTGTCGCAGGTGCTCGGCGTGAAGGGTGTGGCGGTGCTGCGTGTGGCGCGTGGTTCGGCGGCGGCCCAGGCCGGACTGCAGGCCCTGCAGGTGTCGCGTCGCGGCGAGATCGTGGCGGGAGACATCATTACCGCCGTGAATGGTGTTGCCGTCGAATCCGTGGCGCACCTGGATTCGCGGCTCGATGACTTCGCGGTGGGCGCCACGGTTACGCTGGACGTGTGGCGCCAGGGCAAGAAGCTGAAGGTGTCCGCGAAGCTGCAGGCCGAGCGCTGATCGACTCAGGCGGCGCGGGCGCGCTCCCGCGCCCAGGCGACGACCTGTTGCGGAGCCGGCAATGCACCGCTGTGGCGGGCGATTTCACGGCCGCCGGCGAACAGGATCAGTGTCGGAATGCTGCGGATGCCAAAGCGGGCCGCCAGTTCCGGCTGTTCCTCGGTATTCACCCTGGCGAGCCGCATGTGCGGCTCGAGCAGGCCCGCGGCCTGCCCGAAGGCCGGCGCCATCATGCGGCAGGGACCGCACCATGGCGCCCAGAAATCCACCAGCAGCGGCAACTGCTCCTGCGCCAGCTGCCGCTCGAAACCGGCGGCATCCAGTTCCAGCGGCGCTGCTATGAATAACGGCGCATGGCATCTGCCGCATTTCGGCGCTTCGTTGAGTCGCGCGGCCGGCACGCGGTTGACGGCGCCATCGTGTGGACAGACCAACTGGATTGCCGCGGGTGACATGTCACCATGAGTGGGGTCGGGCGGTTGCAGGATCAAGGGAGCCAGGATGGAGAAGAGGATACAGATCGTCGTCGCGGGCGGCGGCGCCGGCGGACTGGAACTGGTACGCCGGCTGGGCGCGCACCTGGGCGGCAAGTGCGACATCATCCTGCTCGAGCCGCAGCAGACGCATGTGTGGAAGCCGCTGCTGCATGAGGTGGCGGCGGGCTCGCTGGACGCCAATCTCGACGAGACCGGTTATCGCGAGCACGCGCATCGCTGGCGCTATCGCTTCTTCCAGGGCCGCCTGGAAGGCATCGACCGCGAACAGCGGCAGGTGATCGTCGCCCCCATCCTGGACGAGGACGGCAGCGAGCTGGTCGGACGCCAGGGCATACGCTACGACTACCTGGTGATCGCCATCGGCTCGGTGACCAATTCCTACGGCACGCCGGGTGCGGATCGGCAGTGCATCTTCCTCGACGATCGCGCGGCCGCCGACCGGTTCCGGCTGAAGCTGCTCAACCAGTGCCTGCGGGTGTCGCGCCAGATGAGCGCGGATCCGGAGAGTGACGCGCGCGTGCGCGTGGCCATCGTCGGCGGCGGCGCGACCGGCGTGGAGCTGGCGGCGGAACTCTACAATGCCGCGGCCGCGCTGAAGTACTACGGGCTCGAGACCTTCGACGAGAGCCGCCTGGAGATCACGCTGCTGGAGGCCGGCAAGCGCATCCTGCCGGCCCTGCCGGACAAGCTCGCGGCAGCGGCCACGGAGGAACTGCGGGCGCTGGGCGTGCGCGTGCTGACCGGCGCGCGCGTCGCGCAAGTGGTCGGGAACACCGTGGTGTTCGCCGGCGGCGGATCCCTGGCCACCGATCTCAGGGTGTGGGCGGCGGGCGTGAAGGCGCCGGACTTCCTCAAGGACATCGGCGGCCTCGAGACCAACGCGGCCAGCCAGCTGGTGGTCGGACCGACGTTGCAGTCCACGCGGGACCCGCGCATCTTCGTGATCGGCGACTGCGCCGCGTTCACGCCGGCCGGCGCCGCACGCCCCGTTCCGCCGCGCGCCCAGGCCGCGCACCAGATGGCGAGCTGCGTGGCGCGCAGCCTGCGACGCATGATTGCGGGTGGTGACGCGGTGCCATTCACCTATCGCGACTACGGATCGCTGGTCTCGCTGAGCCGCTATTCCACGGTCGGCTCGCTGATGGGCGGCCTGGTGGGCGGCAAGCTGGCGATCGAGGGCCGCCTGGCGCGGCTGGTCTATGTCTCGCTGTACCAGATGCACCTGTTTGCCATCCACGGCTGGGTGCGCGGGCTGTTCCTCATTGCCATCGGCCGTGTCAACCACGTGATCCGGCCGCGGCTGAAGCTGCACTGAGCGCCAGCGGCGGCGGGCGTCAGCCGCGGCGTGCGCGCCGCGCCTGCAGGAAGCGGCAGACCAGCGTATCCAGCGCGATGCGTCCGGGACCGAACACCACCAGCGCCAGTGCCATCGCCGCCCAGGGCAGGTGGAAGTTCGCCCAGCCATCCGGCTCGGTGAGCTGGATGATGCCCGTCATCACCAGCAGGCCGGCGGCGGCGAAGCGCGTGGCGAGGCCCAGCACCAGCAGCACGGGCAGGCACACCTCGGCCGTGCCCGACAGGTGCGCGAATACATCCGGCATCGGGAAGGGAACCTCGCGGCCGAACAGGTGCAGCCGGAATTCGTCGGTAAACAGCGCGCGCGCGCTGTCGGAGAGCTGCAGGAACCCGTCCCACTTGGTGAGCCCGGAGCGCCAGAAGGGAACCGCCAGCGCGAAGCGCAGCGCCAGCAGCGACACGCAGCGGCCGATGGATTGCAGGCGGTCAAGTTTCATGCGTGCAGCTCCTGGATGGCGCCGGCCTCGATGGCCAGCCGCAAGGTGTCGCCCAGATCGAATGCGGGATCGATGTCCAGTGCGGCGCTGGCCGCTTCCTCGAGCGTGGCCGGCAGCGCCGCGAGGAAGGCATGCTCGCCCGCGCTGATGCAGCGCACGTGCACCTGTGCTTCCGGTCGCGTGATCAGCGCGCATTCCGGGCGCCAGTGCCCTGGCGGCGGCGGCTCGCCGGGCAGCTGGTGCGCGGCCCATATCGCGTGCACCGGATACGCCGAGCGCAGCAGCCGCAGCGCCGGATGCGGTCGCGCGTGGCGGGTGAGCAGGTCTGCGACGTCCGGCGCCGCCAGTTCCCGCAGGCCCAGTACGGGCGCATCGGTGGCGCCATAGGCCTGCCACCAGGCCTGTTCCAGCGTCGCGACGTCGGGCAGGTATGCCGGTGAGTCCTCCGGTGCGCAGTCGCGCAGGAACCGCGGCAATCCGGCGCCGTAGTCGTGCAGCGCCGCGCCCTGCGGCAGCTGCGCGCGCAGGAAATCGCGCGCCAGCGCGCGAAAGGATTCCTCGCTCACCAGCCGGGCGGTTACCGGAAAGGCGGCCAGCAGCGCCTCGATCAGGCCGGCATGCACATTGTTGCGGTAGACATCGAAACGCGCGCCGATCCCCGCGCCATTGCGCGTCTCCAGGAATTCCGGTGCGGCCGCGTCCGGCTGGAGCAGCGCGGCCGCGAAGCGTTGCTGTTGCGCCGGCCAGCCCGGCATGCTCATGCCGCCGCTCCCCGGCGCGCCAGCCGCGCGGCATCGATCCGCCGCTGGGCCTTGCCGGCTTCATCGCGCAGCGCCTGCCATTCGGGCAGCCGGCTGTCCCATTCGATCAGCGTGGGCAGCGGCCCGGTCAGCGCGAGGCAGTGCTCGTAAAGCGACCAAACGGCCGGGTCCACCGGTGCATCGTGCGAGTCGATCAGCAGCGTGCGTCCCCCCCCGTCGGCCTGCCGCGCATGGCCGGCCAGGTGGATCTCGCCGACGGCGGCCAGCGGCAGCGCGGCGAGGTATTCGTGGGCGTCATAGCCATGGTTGATGGCCGACACGTGCACGTTGTTGAGGTCCAGCAGCAGGCCGCAGCCGCTGCGCGCGACCAGCTGCCGCAGGAATGCCGCCTCGCTCATTGAGTCATCGCGGAAGCGCAGGTACGTGGCCGGGTTCTCGATCAGCACGCGCCGGCCAAGTGCCTGCTGCAGCTGCTCGACGTGTTCCACCACGCGCGCCAGCGTTTCTTCCGTATAGGGCAGCGGCAGCAGGTCGTTCAGGAACACGCCGCCGATCCCGACCCAGGCAAGGTGCTCGGACACCACCGCGGGCTCGATGCGGTCGACCAGCGCCTTGAGCTTCCCGAGATGCGCCTGATTGAGCGGCTCTGCGCCGCCCAACGAAAGCCCGACGCCATGGAGGCTGACAGGGTAGTCGCCGCGGACCCGCTCCAGC
>DATJXQ010000142.1:0-6194 GCA_035500015.1 Steroidobacteraceae bacterium | reverse complement strand
GGCGCGCCACCGCGGTGGTGATGTCGGCGGCATTGCTACCCGGTTTCTTGGCGATGGCGATGGTCACGGCCGGTGCGGTGCCGGCGGCCGGGCCACCCCCGCCCGCGGGCGTGCCATACCAGACGTAACTGTCCGGCAGGTCGGCGCCGTCGGTGATGCGGGATACATCCGACAGCAGCAGCGGCCGGCCGGCAGCGACGCCGATCACCAGGTTGGCGACGTCCGCCGCGCTGGCGAGGAAACTGCCAGCGGTGAACTGCGCGCCGCCCTGCGGTCCGACCCGCTCGCCGGCCTGCTGCACCAGGTTGGCCGCGCGCAGCGCACTTGTCAGGTCCGCGACCGTGAGGTTGTAGCTGGCCAGGCGTGCGGCATCCAGCGTGACCACGACGCGCCGCTGCGGCGCGCCGATGGAATACACATCGCGCGTGCCGGGCACGCGTTTGAGTTCCACCTCCAGACTGTGCGCCACCTGCGCGAGGTCCGCCGGGCCGCGTGCCGGATCATCGCTCCACAAGGTGACCGCCATGATGGGCACGTCATCGATGCCCTTGGGACTGACCAGCGGCGTGCCAATGCCGCTGCCCGCCGGCAGCAATCCGGCATTCGACCAGACCTGGTTGTACAGCCGCACCAGCGCCGCCTGCCGCGGCACCCCCACCTCGAACTCGACGGTCAGCACGGCGCTGCCCGGCCGCGACACCGAGTACACGTGCTTGACGCCCTCGATCTCCGCCAGGCGCTGCTCCAGCGGCGAAGCCACCTGCTGCTCCACGTCGTGGGCGGAGGCGCCGGCGAAGGGCACGATGACGTTGGCCATCGTGACGTCGATCTGCGGCTCCTCCTCGCGCGGGGTAATCAGCACCGCGACAATGCCCAGCGCCAGGCCGGCCAGCGCCAGCAGCGGCGTCATCGGGTTGGCAACGAAACGCCGCGCCAGCCGGCCGGAGATGCCAAGTGCGGCGCCGGGCTCCTCAGTCACGGCGCACGACCGCGGCGGCCCGCCCGGCCTGCAACGCCTGCAGCGCCGCCACCGGATCGGCCGCGACGCGTTCGCCGGGCGCAAGACCCGCGATCACTTCGATGCGGCCGTCGCGATGCTGCCCCAGTCGCAGCTGGCGCAGCACGATGCCGCCGGCGTCCACCACGTAGGCCCCGCTCAACTCGCCGCGTTCCACCACCATGCCTTCCGGCAGCCAGATGCCCGCGGGACCGGCAGCACCGGCGAAGCGTACCTTGGCCGTCTGCCCGGGATGCGGCGGCCGGTCCATGGCCGGCAGCAGCACGCGCACGGTGGTGCTGTGCGCCAGCGGATCGGCGCTGGGATAGACGATGAGCTTTGCCGCCGGCACCTGCCGCCCGTCCGGCAGCGTGATGCTGGCACCCGCCTGCGGCTGCAGCATTTCGACGTCCGCCTGCGGGAGCTGTACTTCCAGACGCAGCCGGCCCGGCGCATACAACGTGTACAGCGGCTGGCCGGGAGCGACGGTCTCGCCCAGCTCCACCTGGCGCATGGCGACTACGCCGGCATAGGGCGCACGCACCACCGTGTAGGCCAGCTGCTGTTCCGCCTGCGCAAGCTGGGCCGCCGCGGCGTCCCGCGCCGCAGCCGCCGAGTCGCGCGCCGCGCGGATGCGGTCGAAGTCGTCGCGCGATATGAGCCGCTGCTCGGCGAGGCTGCTGGCCCGCTGGAAGCGGTTGGCGGCATCGGCGAGCTGGGCCTCGGCGGAATGCAGCAGCGCGCGTGCGTTGTCGACGGCGGCGCGTTGTTCGGCATCGGTGAGGCGCAGCAGCACCGCGCCGGCGTCCACGCGCTGGTCCACGTCGGCCGCGAGCTGCATGACCCGGCCGGAAGTCTGGGCCGACAGCACCGCCTGCTCGACGGCCTGCACCACGCCGTCCCACCACATGCCGGAAGCGCCGTCGCCGGCGGCCACGGTTACCGTCGCCACTGCCGGCCCGGCCACCGTGGCCGCCGGCGGCTTGCCGCCACAGGCCGCGAACACGATGCCGCAGACCAGCAGCACGGCACAGTTGCGCGCCACGATCACCTGAAGGCGCAGCCCTGTGCCAGACCCAATGCCTTGAACACTTTCGCCGCGGGGCAGAACCCGGTGATGCTCGCCTGGATGAGGTTCAATCCGACGAACACCGTGAGCCACAGCCAGTACGCCGACACGTAGTGCGCCAGAGCGAGGCTCACCAGCACCATTACGCCGGCAAATGCCAGCACCGCGCGATCCAGGTTCATGACGTGCTCCTTTGCGACTGGACGGGTTCCTTCAGGCGCTCGATGCCGAGCGCACCGAGCAGGTATTTCTCGAACACGGGTTCGGAGGTGCCATGCCGCATCTTGTAGAGAAAGTATTTCTCGAAGGCGACCTTGGCCACGTGCACCCACTTGCCGACCTTCGTCCAGGTGACATTGCGCGGCGGGATCTGCGGCAGCGCCACGAAGGCCGCGCCGGTGTCGCCCATGTCGGCCAGGCACACCGCGTTCCACGTGCCTTCGAAGTCGGCGGGCCGGCCGGCCAGTTCGGCGGCGATGTTGCGCACGATGGTGGTGACCATCGATTCGATCATGAAGCCGGTCTTCGGCACTCCGGTCGGCACCGGCGTGGGCTCGGGCGGGGCGATGGCCACGCACACGCCGGCCGCGAAAATGTTCGGATAGCGCGTGCTCCGCTGGTGCCGGTCCACGTTGACGAAACCACGGGGATTGCACAGTCCCGGCACCGCGGCCACCGGATCGACTCCGGCAAACGCCGGCAACAGCATGGAATACCTCGCCGGCAGCACCTTCTGCTGGCCCCTGGGCTGCCCGGCTTCGTCGTGTTCCTGCACCACCACCGCATCGGCGCGGACTTCGACCACCCTGGCATTGGTGATCCACTGGATGTGCCGCTGGCGGAACTCCGACTCCATCAGGCCCTTCGAATCCCCTACGCCGCCCAGGCCCAGGTGCCCCACGAAGGGCTCGCTGGTCACATAGGTGATGGGCACGCGGTCGCGCAGCCGGCGCCTGCGCAGGTCCGCGTCCAGGATGAAGGCGAACTCATAAGCCGGGCCGAAGCAGCTCGCGCCCTGCACTGCGCCGACCACGACCGGGCCGGGCGCATCGAGGAACCGCTGGTACTGCGCGCAGGCCTGCGCCGCGTGCGGCGCCGTGCATACCGACTGGCTGAAGCCAGCCTCGGGCCCCAGGCCCGGTACGGCGGCAAAATCGAGCTTCGGGCCGGTGCAGACCAGCAGGTAATCGTGGTCGATGCGCTCGCCGTCGGCCAGCAGCACGTGGCTGCCGGTGGCGTCGAGCTTCGCCACCGGCGAGGCGCGGAAGGCGATCTGGTGCCTGGCCAGCAGGGGCTCGATATCAAGGCTGGTCTGTTCGGGGCGGCGCCAGCCGACGCCGATCCACGGATTGGAAGGGGTAAAGCTGAAGCGCGGCCCCTGCCCCACCACCGTAATCTGGGTTGCGCGTCCGAGGGCATGCTGCAGCTCGTAGGCCGCGCTCATCCCCGCGATTCCCGCCCCCATCACCGTGATGCGTGCCATGACCGGCTCCTTCCCGCTGTGGATTCATATTAGTAATTTCTAATATTAGTGGCAACTAATATTTACGTGCTACCATCGCTCCGTGAGACGCGCTTCACCTTCCCGCAAGCAGCCAGCCCGGCGCATGCCGCAACCAGCGGGCTTCGGGCAGCTGCGCGCCAGCGCCGGCGAAGCCGCGCGCCTGCTGCGCGCCCTGTCCAACGAGAACCGCCTGCTGCTGCTGTGCCTGCTGTTCGAGGGCGAGAAGACGGTCGGCGAACTGAACCGGTCGCTGCCGCTGTCGCAGTCCGCACTGTCGCAGCACCTGGCGGTACTGCGCGAGGAAGGCATGGTGAAGACGCGGCGCGCCGGCCAGAGCATCTATTACGGGCTGGATGCACCGCCCGCCCGCCGCGTCATCGAGACGCTGCACGCCATCTATTGCCCGGACCGCTGCTGAGTTCATGCCCGCAGCGTAGGTGGACCGCCGCGTGCCGGCTGTACGCAGATACCCCCGGCGCTACGTACATGTACGGTACGGAAAAGTGCGTAGATGGTCGGGGCGAGAGGATTCGAACCTCCGACCCTCTGCTCCCAAAGCAGATGCGCTACCAGACTGCGCCACGCCCCGACGCCGCAATGATACCCTAGCGCCCTTTTTGGGTTCGACCCAGCCAGCAGGGAAAACCAGCGAATGACCGCGAGAATCATCGACGGCAAGGCGATCGCGCAGAGCCTGCGCGAGGAAATCAGGGCGAAGGTCGCGGCATTGAAGGCCGCCGGGCGGCGCGCGCCGGGCCTGGCCGTGGTCATCGTGGGCGAGGATCCCGCCTCGCAGATCTACGTGCGCAACAAGCACCAGGCCACGCAAGCCGCCGGCATGCTGTCGGTAATGAAGGTGCTGCCCGCCGGCGCCACCCAGGCCGAGGTGCTGGCCGTGGTGCAGCAGCTCAACGCCGATCCGGCCATCGACGGCATCCTGGTGCAGCTGCCGGTGCCGAAGCAGATCGACAGCAAGGCGGTGATCGACGCCATCGCCGTGGCCAAGGACGTGGACGGCTTCAACCCGGAGAACCTCGGCCTGCTGGCGCAGCGCACGCCGCGCCTGCGGCCCTGCACGCCCTACGGCTGCATGAAGATGCTGGAATACTCCGGCATCGATCCGAAGGGCATGGATGCCGTGGTGCTCGGGCAATCCAACATCGTCGGCCGGCCGGCGGCGCTGGAACTGCTGATGCGCGGCGCCACCGTCACCATCTGCCACAGCCAGACGAAGGACCTGGTGGGTCACGTGCGGCGCGCGGACCTGATCGTCGCCGGCATCGGCAAGCCCGAATTCGTCAAGGGCGAGTGGATCAGGCCCGGCGCCGTGGTGCTCGACGTGGGCATCAACCGCCTGCCCTCGGGCAAGGTGGTGGGCGATGTGGAGTTCGAGGCGGCGAAGCAGCGTGCCGGCTGGATCACGCCCGTGCCCGGCGGGGTCGGCCCGATGACCATCGCCATGCTGATCCAGAACACGCTGGAGGCCTACCTGTTCCGCGAAGGCCTGGAAAAGACCGCGGTGCGCGCGGTCGAGCAGCCGCTGTCGCCGCCGCCGCGGTAGGACTCAGCGCCGCCGCCAGGTGGTGCCGGCGGCACCATCCTCCAGCACCACGCCGGCCGCGGCCAGCTCCTCGCGCAGGCGGTCGGCTTCCGTGAAATCGCGCGCCTTGCGCGCGGCGATGCGCGCCGCGATGGCGGCCTCGATGGCTGCATCGTCCAGCCCGCCTGCGCCGGGCGCGGCAAGCCGGAACCAGGCTTCGGCGTCCAGCCGGCAGATGCCCAGTATCCCCGCCAGCTCGCGCAGCACGGCGGCCAGTTCCGCGGCGCGCAGCAGGCAGGTGCCGGAGCCGCCCGCCCTGGCTTCGTTGATCGCGCGCGCCAGGCGCTGCAGCACGGCGAGCGCCTTCGGCGTATTGAAGTCCTCATCCATCGCGGCGCGGAATTCCTCGCGCCACTGCGCGGCATCCGGCCCCGGCTCGCCCGCCGGCACGCCGCGCAGGGCATGGTAGAAACCGGCCAGCGTGGCCTCGGCCTGCGCGAGGTTGTCCGGCGTGTAGTTGATCGGGCCGCGGTAATGGCTGGCGACCAGGAAATACCGCAGCACCTCGGGGTGGCGCAGCCGCGGCAGCACCTCGCGCAACGTGAAGAAATTGCCCAGCGACTTGGACATCTTCTCGCTGTCCACGTTGACGAAGCCGTTGTGCATCCACACGCGCGCGAACCGCCCGTCCGTGCCGCCGCAGCTCTGCGCGATCTCGTTCTCGTGGTGCGGGAATTTCAGGTCCATGCCGCCGCCGTGGATGTCGAACTCCTCGCCCAGCAGCGCCATCGACATCGCCGAGCATTCGATGTGCCAGCCGGGCCGGCCGGCGCCCCAGGGCGAGGGCCAGGAGGGCTCGCCGGGCTTGGCGCGCTTCCACAGCACGAAATCCAGCGGATCGCGCTTGGCCGCGTCGATTTCCACGCGCGCGCCGGCGCGCAGGTCCTCGAGGGGCTTGCCGGACAGCCGGCCATAGGCGGCGAAGCTCGCCACCGAGTACATGACGTCACCATCGGCGGCGACATACGCATGCCCGCGCGCGATCAGCCGGTCGATCAGCAGGATGATGTGCGGGATGTGCCCG
>DATJXQ010000141.1:0-2650 GCA_035500015.1 Steroidobacteraceae bacterium | reverse complement strand
TGGCGAACGTCCCTACGCGAATGCGGAAGCCAAGGCGCAGGTGGCGCAGATGGAAGAGAATTGCCGCGAGTTCGGCATCGAACTGTACGGCTGGGGCAGCGCCGACCGCGGCATCGTGCATGTGATCGGACCGGAGCTGGGCGCGACGCAGCCGGGCATGACCATCGTGTGCGGCGACAGTCATACCTCCACGCACGGCGCGTTCGGCGCGCTGGCCTTCGGCATCGGCACCACCGAAGTCGGCCACGTGATGGCGACGCAGTGCCTCTTACAGCGCAAGCCCAAGGCGCTGGCCATCGACGTGACCGGCAAGCTCAAGCCCGGCGTGGGCGCCAAGGACCTGATCCTGCACATCATCGGCGAGATAGGCGTGGACGGCGGTACCGGGCATGTCATCGAATACCGCGGCGCAGCCATCGAAGCGCTGTCCATGGAAGAGCGCATGACCGTATGCAACATGTCCATCGAAGCCGGCGCGCGCGCCGGACTCATCGCGCCGGACGAGACCACTTTCACCTGGCTGAAAGGCCGTCCGCATGCACCGCAGGGCCAGGCCTGGGACGCGGCCGTGGCGGACTGGCGCAGCCTGCGCAGCGACGCGGATGCCAAGTACGATCGGGTGGTGCAGATCGACGCTGGCCAGGTGCGACCGACCGTGACCTACGGCACCCATCCAGGCATGGCCATCGCCATGGACGCACCGGTGCCGGCGGCGCGTACCGCGCAGGAACGCCGCGCGCATGACTACATGCACAGCGTGGCCGGCAAGCCCATGCAGGGCACGCCGGTGGACGTGGTGTTCGTCGGCAGCTGCACCAACTCGCGGCTGTCCGACTTGCGTGAGGCAGCGCAGATATTGCGCGGCCGGCACGTCGCCGACGGCGTACGCATGCTGGTGGTGCCCGGATCCGAGGCGGTGCGCCGCGACGCGGAAAGCGAAGGCCTGCATCATGTGTTCACGCGGGCGGGCGCCGAGTGGCGGGTGCCGGGCTGCTCCATGTGCATCGCCATGAACGGTGATCTGGCCCAGCCGGGTCAGCTGGTGGTGAGCACTTCCAATCGCAACTTCGAAGGCCGTCAGGGCAAGGGCGCCCGCACGGTGCTGGCCAGCCCCGCGACGGCCGCCGCCTCCGCGGTGGCCGGCCGCATCGCCGATCCACGCGAATACTTCAGGGCGCGCCAGGCCGGGGAGCAGGCCGCATGAAACCCATCATCCGCATCCAGTCGCGCACCGCCGTGCTGGCGGACGAGAACATCGATACCGACCGCATCATCCCGGCGCGCTTCCTCACCACCATTGAGCGCAGCGGCCTCGGCCGGCTGTGCTTCAACGACTGGCGCTACCTGCCGGACGGCAGCGACAACCCGGCTTTCCCCCTGAACCGGCCCGAGGCGCGGGGCTGCGGGATCCTGGTGGCCGGCCGCAACTTCGGCTGCGGATCCTCGCGGGAACACGCGCCCTGGGCCTTGCTGGACTATGGCATCCAGGCGGTCCTGTGCAGCGAGATCGCGGACATCTTCCGCAGCAACGCCCTCAAGAACGGCCTGCTGGCCATCGTGATCGACGAGGCCGAGCATAGGGCCCTGCTGGAGCGGCCGGGCATCGAACTCAGCATCGATGTGCAGGAGCAATACGTCGGGCTGCCGGACGGCAGGCGCGTGCGTTTCCAGCTGGAACCGTTCGCGCGGCATTGCCTGCTGAACGGAGTGGATCAGCTGGGTTACCTGCTGCAGCATGCGGATGCCATCCGCGCTTATGAACTGAAGACGTCGAATACCAGAATGGAGCAGACCGTATGAGAGCGAATATCGTCACATTGCCCGGCGACGGCGTCGGCCCTGAAGTCACTGCCGCCGCCGTGTCCGTGCTGGAAGCGGTCGCCACACACTTCGACCACGAATTCCATTTCGACGAACAACAGATCGGAGGCTGTGCGATAGACGCCACCGGCGAGCCGCTGCCGAAGGCCTCGCTGGCCGCCTGCCGGTCCGCCGACGCGGTACTGCTGGGCGCGGTGGGCGGGCCGAAGTGGTCGGATCCGAATGCACCGGTGCGCCCGGAACAAGGCCTGTTGGCTCTGCGCGCGGCGCTGGGCGTGTATGCCAACCTGCGGCCGCTGCAAGTGCATCCGGCGCTGGCGGCGCTGTCGCCGTTGAAGAACGAGAAACTCAAGAACGTGGACGTGCTGTTCGTGCGCGAGCTGACGGGCGGCGCTTATTTCGGCGCCAAGACCCGCACCGTGACCGCCGCCACCGACGAGTGCAAGTACACCGTGGCGGAGGTGGAGCGCGTCACGAGGCGCGCCTTCGAACTGGCGCGTGGACGCCGCAAGCGCGTGACTTCGGTGGACAAGGCCAACGTGCTGGAGACCTCGCGTCTGTGGCGCAGCACGGTGACACGCGTGGCCGCCGACTATCCGGACGTGAAGCTGGAGCATCAGCTGGTGGATTCCATGGCCATGCTGCTGCTGACTCAGCCGAGCCATTATGACGTGGTGGTGACCGAGAACCTGTTCGGAGACATCCTGACCGACGAGGCCGCCGCGCTGGCCGGCTCCCTTGGTCTGCTGCCCTCGGCTTCGCTGGGCGACGGCAAGAACGGCGTGTATGAACCCATCCACGGCTCCGCGCCGGACATCGCCGGCAAGGG
>DATJXQ010000140.1:0-34719 GCA_035500015.1 Steroidobacteraceae bacterium | reverse complement strand
CCCTCCGTCAGGCCAATTCTCGATCCGGTGCGGCAGCGCCAAGGGATGCGAGAACGGTTCATCCCGCCCTTCATCGAAACCCGGACGATAGGTTCTTATGGCGCCCCTAAAGACTGAATACGCCTTGCCCAACCGGTCCGTCAGAGAAAAGCTTGCCGGACCAGTCAGGATCGCTACATGTGCAGCTCCGATAGTGCTGTCATGGAGAACCTTTGCAGGTACAAGAGCTTCGCGAGGATCATTAGATCCTTCCGGCAATGCCAGTACAATCACATCGCAGCGACGAGGTGCGTGTAGCAGTTCGATTAGCTCTACAACCTCCTCGTCAGTCTGCACGAGCCGAGGGTGGTTCCGTACAGGGTAACCATCTACCCATGCCACCCCAGGGCGAGCGACTCTCTTAACAAAGCCGGGCATCGAACGAATGAAGAACTCATCCCTGCCTTGGGTAACACAGGTAAGCCTCGCGCCTAGCAATACACCGTCTTCCGGGTGCTCGCCGATTCCTACCTCAGTAACCCAAGTACGTTGGGCGAGTGACTTGTCAGCATCGTCCACGCGTGCAGCCCAATACCGGGGATTGTTCAGAACGGCTGTCACAACCCGCTGCGCGCCCACCTCCTCCAGCTCGAAGGACTCACCCTCCCACGCTTGCTTGGGCAATTCGCGACCGGCGCGCCCGACGGTCCATTGCAGGACCGTATCACGTGCTTTGTCGAATAGCTCCTTCTTATTCTCTGCCTTTAAATGGAGGAGAACCTGACTGACGGGCACGACAGAGGACAGCGCTCGCCGAAGTCCGGGGCGCAGCGCGCGCAATTGGTCTGCCAGACTGGCCGGTGAATTGCTCAACTCTAAACCTCCCTGCGTTCGAGAATCAGATTCGAAGTCCTTGATGGAGTCCGTACCTAGATCATGAGCTTCAGCGTGGAGTTGGATTCGTCTCCGCCCAAACAACGCGGATTAGTTCGGAGTTCGCCAAACTCATATCTTCACAACTCATGGCGCAAGCTTGAAGATCTCTGCACAGCCCGACGTCAAACACCCCTATTCTTACTAGCGAGGAGGCCACAATTCTTTTATTGAGGTCTGCTGCATCGAACTCATAGAACTCATGCAGACAAATCCAAGTGTGCTCCTCAAGACAGCAGCAGCCTTTGGGCAGATAGAAGTAGGGATAGCGCACCATGATTTGGCAACCAACTACATATGAATAGCGCGTGTCCTGCGAAGTCGTTTTCGCGCAAATGTAGATCCCATCCCGCCCATCGTTCAGCACAACGAAAAGTTTCGCGCCAACATGGCCATCGTGGAATCTAAATTGGCGATCAAAGAGTATCGTTCCCGGAACCATCCGTGTCTTTCTTATAGTTCCTGATCACTTCGTTGCGTTCTATTGCCTGTCGACGCATTAGCTCCGCGTCTCCCCGCGCCAAAGCCAGATCGTACGGAATCTGTTGTTGGCGCTTTCCCTGAACCTCATAAATCTCGTGCCACGGTCGATTCTCGAGGTGTGTTGCTTCGACCATATCGTCCGAATCCGCATCTCTGTATTCCGTTGCAAGGCACTCAAGAAGAGTTAATTCTCTTTTGGAGAAAACCTGCGGACTGAATCTCGCCATGGGAACGACATTCTTGAACACACTTCCACGAAGTGTTCGTTTCTCGTGAATCTGCACGCACTGAGCCAAGTCTGCGTTCAGATTATCGAATTCTTTGAATAGCGACTCAGGCACAGGCCCTTTAGGCCACGCGTTATACGATGTGCCGGTTACGCTTCGACCAGTCAGCTTGTAGTGCTCGAAATCAAGAAAGTAGAGAAGCTTGAAGAGCTTCGTCTTACCAAGCTTTCGAGTGTTGTGAGCGAAGTACAGAACTGCTTGGCACAGCTTCTCCCGCTCACGTGATATCAGCACCGGTGCAACTTCTCTTGTGTTCGCCGATGAATCCACATGGCGGCATTAGGCCGCCGCTTTGATGAATTAGCAAGCAACTCCGTCAAAGTCCAGAGCATCTCCATTCGAGAACTGCTACCAATCCCTCACCCCCACCGTCCCCACCGCCCACGGCGTCTTCACATTCCCTTCGCTCGGAATCCAGTACGCGCTGATCTCCGCGATCTTCCCCTGCGACACCGCAAAGATCTCGCTGACGAACGCCGCACCGACCATCACATCCGGCGCCTGCTGCGGCTTGCCCTGCCGGTCGAGCGGCAGTGAGGCCTTGCTGAGCGGCCCCATCGGATCGCCGAAGCGCACCAGGCTCATCACCGCGCCGGTCTTAAGAATCCACCACGGGATAGCGCCGGTCGCGCACCTGCATGCCCTTGAACCGCTCGGCATCGAAGCCTTAAGCGCTGAGGTGGAAAGCATGGAGCTGCCGTTGTGTTGTCGTAGAGGATGCCGTTCCCGCACAGGTCGGCCTTAGGGCAAGCGGCGCGGGGATGTAATCGCTGGTGCCGTTGGTCTCGAAGCCGCGGAAGTACGCATCGGCCGCAACGAGCAGCTCGTAGCGCGAGTTGCGCTCGGGCACGGGGATGCTGCGCGTCCACAGGCGCGAGGGCGTGGTCAGATCCTCCTGCTGGTAGCCGACGATGCGCGAATCCCCGGGGAGCCGGTAGCGCGGCAGGCTCTGGGCCGTCTTCCACAGGCCCTCGCCGATGCGCTTGACGATGCCGGTCTCGGTGTACTTCACGTCCGGCGCCAGCGGCAGCCGCGACGGATCGTGCGCGGCGAGCGCCAGCAGCGGGACGACTAGTGCCGCGATCAATGCGGTGGTAATGCGTGGTTTCACGTGACCTCCCTGCCCGATCCCTTGGGCCCCGAATGTACCGGATATTGGCGTATTTGCCGAAGATTCAGCGCCCGAGGGCAACGTCTTGTTGCGGTATAATACCCTCGCTCTCCAGATAGCCGTCCAACGATGTCGTCAGTCGATAGAAATCTGGTCCTCCTCCATCGCTCGGCTGCCGATGCCGACGACGGTGGCTACATGCCCGGCTGCGCCGCAGACCGCATACTCCAGGTCTGGGAGCTGACGAGGGAAGCATGGGCGTTCTTGCGGACAGGCGATGCTGAACAACGACTACAAAGAGATGTTGCAGTGCTTGTCAGAGGAGAACGTTAAGTTCCTTCTGGTTGGCGCGTATGCCGTTGCGGCTTACGGATTTCCCAGGGCAACGAAGGATATCGATATTCTGGTTCGCCCTACCCCCGACAATCACTTGAGGATCTGATCGTCAACAAGCGAGTAACGGGTCGTACTCAGGATCTGGCGGACGCCGAGCGGCTGGAGTCGATTCCGCGAGACAATTCCCCGCATTAGGGTGCGCAACGTCAGTTCGGGGTACACATCAGGCTGCTTTTCTGCAATTTTCCATGGCTACCCAACCCAGTCCTCATCGAACGGAGTCGGTATCCAGCATCCAGCGCATCAGAACGACTCGCGCCGGCCGTGTTCAAGCGGCTGATAGCGATCTTCCATGAAATCCGGCGGGAACTTCTTCAGGCTCTGCAGCATGACATCCCACGGATTGACCTTGGTAAGGCGTGCGGCCTGGCTTTCCCCGTTCTTGAAGGGCCTCGCCGTCTTCATGATCCGCGCAGACCTCCTGAATATATACTTGAAATATATACGACATCGCCTGCCGGATTTCCATGCGGGTCTGGAGTATCTTTGGTCCCCATGGAAGATTCCGACGCACCCGCCGACCCACGCGACGTGGGCTACACGCACATCATGTACGCGCTGCACGCCGTCGCGGTGGCCATCGGCCTGTTCACCACGGCGTTCATCGCGCTGAAATTCCTCTTCAGCGCACCCTCCATCGTCGCGGTGATCATGAACTACGCCCGGCGCGGCAGGGTGCACGGCACCTGGCTGGCCACGCATTTCAGGTGGCAGCTGCGCACGTTCTGGTGGGCCATGCTGTGGGTGTTCCTCCTCTGGTTCGCGCTGTGGCCGCTGGCGCTGGTGCTGATCGGCCTTCCACTGATGCTGCTGGGCCTGTTCGTGGTGGGCGTATGGGTGGCCTATCGCGTGGCGCGCGGCTGGATGGCGCTGCGTGATGGTCGAACCATGCCGGTGCCAACGTGATGGCGCGGGCCGTGATGCTGCTGGGCTGCCTGCTGCTCGGCGCGTGCGGGCAGAAGGGCAGCCTGTATCTGCCGGACGAGAGCAAGCCGGCGGCCGTGGTGGCGAAACCGGCGGCAAGCCCCGCGCCGGCGGCAAGCCCCGCGCCGGCGGCGAGCCCCGCGCCGGCGGCGAGCCCCGCGCCCGCCGCCAGCCCGGTGCCCGCCGCCGGGGATGCCACCGCGGGCACCGACGACGCGCAGCGCCGGCGCCAGCAGGCCGCGCCGGGCGGCAACGCCGGCAACTGAACACCGCGGGCGCACGATGAATGCCGGGGCCCCGCCGCTGATCCTGATCGACGGCTCTTCTTACCTGTACCGCGCCTTCCACGCGCTGCCGCCGCTGAACAATTCGCGCGGCGAGCCCACCGGCGCGGTGTTCGGCGTGCTGAACATGCTGCAGAAGTTCCTGCGCGAGCACGCCGCCAGCCCCATGGTGGTGGTGTTCGACGCGCCGGGGCGCACCTTCCGCGACGAGCTGTTCGCCGAGTACAAGGCGCATCGCCCGTCGATGCCGGACGAGCTGCGCTCGCAGATCCAGCCGCTGCTGGATGCCGTGCAGGCGCTGGGCCTGCCGCTGCTGCGCATCCCCGGCGTGGAGGCCGACGACGTGATCGGCACGCTGGCGGTGCGCTCGGCGAAACAGGGCTGCGACGTGCTGATCTCCACCGGCGACAAGGACATGGCGCAGCTGGTGGATGGCCACATCACGCTGATCAACACCATGAGCAACACGCGCCTGGACCGCGCGGGCGTGAAGGCCAAGTTCGACGTGTGGCCCGAGCAGATCATCGACTACCTCGCACTGGTGGGCGACAGTTCGGACAACATTCCCGGCATAGACAAGGTGGGACCGAAGACGGCGGCGAAATGGCTGGGCAGCTACCAGACGCTGGATAACCTCATCGCGCACGCTGCCGAAATCAGCGGCAAGGTGGGCGAGAACCTGCGCGCCGGCCTCGATACGCTGGCGCTGTCGCGACAGCTCGCCACCATCCGCATCGACCTCGACATCGCCGAAGACCCTTACGGCTTCGCGCGGCAGCCACCGGATGTCGCGAAGCTGCGCGAGCTGTACACGCGGCTGGAATTCCGCGGGCTGCTGAAGGCGCTGGAAGGTTCCGGCGCGGCCACGGACGAGCCCGCGCCACGCGCGGAGCCAGTACCCATCGTCGCGGCGCCGGCGCAGGTACCCACGAAGCTGGCGACGCCGGGCGAGTACGAGGCCATCCTCACCGAGGCGGACCTGCAGCGCTGGCTGGCCGCGCTGCAGTCGGCTGCACTCACCGCCTTCGACACCGAAACCACCAGCCTCGATTACCGCTTCGCGCGCATCGTGGGCCTTTCCTTCTGCATCGAATCCGGCAAGGCCGCTTACCTGCCGCTGGCGCACCGCTATGCCGGCGCACCTGAGCAGCTCGACCTGGAAAAAACGCTGGCGGCGCTGAAACCCTGGCTGGAGGACGCAAACCGCGCCAAGCTCGGCCACCACCTGAAGTACGACGCGCACGTGCTCGCGAACCACGGCATCCAGCTTGCCGGCATGCGCCACGACTCGATGCTGGAATCCTACGTGCTCAACAGCGTGGCCACCCGCCACGACATGGATTCGGTGGCGAAGCATTACCTCGGCATCGACACCATCAAGTACGAGGAGGTCACCGGCAAGGGCGCGAAGCAGATCGGCTTCGACCAGGTCTCGGTGGAAGGCGCCACGGCCTATGCCGCCGAAGACGCCGACGTGACGCTGCGCATGCACCAGGCGCTGTGGCCGCAGCTCGAAGCCGTGCCGAAGCTCAAGGCGCTGTACCAGGAGATCGAGCAGCCGCTGTCGCTGGTGCTGCTGGCCATGGAGCAGCGCGGCGTGCTGCTGGATGCGGCGCTGCTGCGCAAACAGAGCGGCGAGCTGGGCGCGAAGCTCATCGAGCTGCAGAAGCAGGCGCACGCGGCGGCCGGCGGCGAGTTCAACCTGGATTCCCCGAAACAGCTGCAGCAGATCCTGTTCGAGAAACTGCAGCTGCCGGTGATCCGCAAGACGCCCACCGGCCAGCCCTCCACTGCCGAGGACGTGCTGGAGGAACTCGCGGAGAGCTTCGAGCTGCCACGGCTGATCCTGGATTACCGCGGCATGGCCAAGCTCAAGTCCACCTACACGGACAAGCTCCCCGAGCAGATCGACGAAACCAGCGGCCGCGTGCATACCTGCTACCACCAGGCGGTGGCGGCTACGGGGCGGCTGTCTTCCACCGACCCGAACCTGCAGAACATCCCCATCCGCACGCAGGAGGGACGCCGCATCCGCCAGGCCTTCATCGCGCCGCCCGGCCATATCCTGATGTCGGCGGATTACTCGCAGATCGAGCTGCGCATCATGGCGCACCTTTCGGGCGACGCCACGCTGCTGCGCGCCTTCGCCGAGGATCGCGACATCCACCAGGCCACCGCGGCCGAGGTGCTGGGCAAGGCCATCGGCGAGGTCAGCGCGGTGGAACGCCGTTCCGCCAAGGCGGTGAACTTCGGCCTGATCTACGGCATGTCCGCGTTCGGGCTCGCCAAGCAGCTCGGCATCGGCCGTGGCGAGGCGCAGCAGTACGTGGACCTGTATTTCTCGCGCTACCCCGGCGTGAAGGCCTTCATGGACCGCACGCGCGCGCAGGCGCGCGAACAGGGCTACGTGGAAACCGTGCGCGGCCGGCGGCTGTACCTGCCGGACATCGCCTCGAAAAGCCGGCAGCTGCAGCAGTACGCCGAGCGCAGCGCCATCAACGCGCCCATGCAGGGTAGCGCCGCGGACATCATCAAGCTGGCCATGCTGCGCGTGGAGCGCGAATGCGCCACGCGCCAGCTGCCCGCGAAACTCATCATGCAGGTGCACGACGAGCTGGTGCTGGAGGTGGCGGAGAAAGCGCGCGAGGAAGTCGCCGCCATGCTGCGCGAGCAGATGGCCGCGGCCGAGCAGCTGGCTGTGCCGCTGAAGGTGGAAATCGGCACCGGTGCGAACTGGGACGAGGCGCACTGAGTGCGCATGCAGCGGCCATGGGTTCCGGCGGCCGGCTAGGTAGAACCCCGGATTGACCGACACTGGCAGCCGACTAGTCTTCCAGCATGAAGACCAGCAACGATTCAGCCAGACAGCGCGGCAGGTTCGAGTTCGGCGGCCCGGAAGGAACACGCGTCGTCGTGGCCGGCCGCGGCGAAGCCTGCCTTTTCGACATAGGGCCGGCAAGAACCCTCACCAGCGCCGGGCGCCTGGTGGATGCCAAGGCCCGCCTGCACGACCGCAGCCTCACCTCGGACCGCCCGGGGCGCAGGTTCGATCATGCGCCGCTGTCCAGCGGGCGCCGCGGCGCCATTGCGCATCATGCAACCAACGGCGAACGCAGCGCGCACAAGCAGGAAGCCCTGATGTTCGCGCGGCGCATCGTGAGCGCGCTGGATCGCGACCGGCGCCACAACCGCTTCCGCAGGGTGGTGCTGGTCGCGGGACCTTCCTTCCTCGGACTGCTGCGCGAAACGGTAAAGGGTCCGCTGGCGAAAATGGTCGTCAGCCATGTACCCGTGGACCTGGTGCACCGTCCGCTGGCCGAGGTCACGGCCGATGTGGAGCAGATGCTCGCCCGGGGCGAGCTGTAGTCTCGGCGCCAAGCCCACCGCCCATGCGCGACAGCGCATCCGCCAGCCCCTGCACCGCGGTCTGGTCCAGGTCCTGCAGGTAGCCGGCATGTGAACCCGCCAGCTGCGGCCGCCGGCCTTCCACTGCGGCATCGAGTTGGCGCAGCAGGTATGCGTAGTTCTGGCCCGCGAGGCACGGGACCAGCATTTCTTCATTGCCCTGTCCCGACGTGCCGTGGCAGGAGCTGCAGCGCGCGGCATAGATTTTCGTGCCCTGCATCACATGGTCTCCCGGGCCGGTGCGCGCCCGCGCCTGTGGATGCAGGGCGGCGGCGAATGCCGCGACGTCGGCTATCTGCTGGGCGCTCTGCAGCAGGTGCCCGTCCGCCACGCGCTCCATGAGCGGATCCACGCGCTTGTCGTAGCGGTAATCGACCAGCTGCCGGATGATCACCCCCGGATACTGTCCGGCGATGCGCGGCACATTGCCGTTGTCGCTGCCGCCCGCATCCGCCCCGTGACAGGCGGCGCAACGAATGAACAGCGCGGCACCGCGCTCCATGTCCGGCACCGCGCGCGCGGCTTCGGTGTAATCCTGCTGCGCGGTGGAAACGGCCCATGCCGCCAGCGGCGCGCAGACCGCCGCCGCCAGCATGGCGAACTTTCCCGGCTTCATCATCTGGGTACTCCTTCTTCACAGACCAGCACGGCGGCGCCATGCACGGTGCCATTGCGCAGTCTCTCGATGGCCGTGGCGGCCTCACGCAACGGAAACGGTTCGACCACGGGGCGCAGCGCCACCGCGGCGGCCAGCCGCATGAACTCGTGTCCGTCCTGCCTAGTGAGGTTCGCGACCGAGCATATGGATCGTTCCTCCCACAGCAGCTCATACGGAAACGCCGGTATGTCGCTCATGTGGATGCCGGCGCACACCACGCGCGCGCCCTTGCGCACCGCGCGCAGCGCCGCGGGAACGAGCTCTCCCACCGGCGCAAAAAGGATGGCGGCATCGAGGGCCTCGGGCGGCGATTCATCCGAGCCTCCGGCCCAGACAGCGCCCAGCTCCCGGGCGAAGGCCTGCGCCTGGATATCTCCCGGCCGCGTGAACGCAAACACCTGGCGCCCCTGGAACGCGGCAACCTGCGCCAGCAGATGCGCAGCCGCGCCGAAGCCGTAGAGGCCGATGCGCCGTGCATCTCCGGCCGCCTTGTACGCGCGATAGCCGATCAGTCCGGCGCACAGCAGCGGCGCGGCCTGCACGTCGCTGTACCCTTCAGGTATGGCGAGGCAGTAGCGCGCATCGGCTGCAGCCAGCTCCGCGTAGCCGCCATCGATGGTGGCCCCGGTGAATACCGGCCGGTCGCACAGATTCTCCCGTCCCTGCAGGCAGTAGGCGCAACTTCCGCAACTGCCACCGAGCCATGGCACCCCCACGCGATCGCCCACCCGGAACTGCGATACCGCGGAACCGATGGCCAGCACGCGGCCTACTATCTCGTGGCCCGGCGTGACCGGATACCTGGCCATGCCCAGCTCGCCATCGAGCAGGTGCAGGTCGGTGCGGCACACACCGCAGGCGGCCACGCGGATCAGCAATCCGTGAGCGCCCGGCGGCGCAAGCTCGACCTGGCGCGGTTGCAGCTTTCCGCCCGGCTCGCCGATGCGCATCGCGAAGGATGTGAAAGGATCCAGCGTCATTCTCCCGTGGGGCAGCCACCTTCTATCAGAACGGCGCCTGTCCACCGATAGGGAGTAATGCGGAGGCCACGGCGGCAAGTACGCGCTGCGCGGGCGTGGCACGCGCACTACCGTCCCCGCATGATGGCGTCATGTAGTCCGGGCGGCGGCCGATCGCGCATGATGCGGCTGCGCCCGTGGCGGGCGCTGCCGGTGGTATGCGCAGCGCTGCTGGCGAGCTTCACCTGCGTGGCCGGTAACGGGCTGCCCACGTCGATGCAACACTATGCGCTGGTGGAACAGGCGCTTGCGCGATATCAGCAGCTGGCCCGGCAGCCCGGACTGACGGATCTGCCGCCGCTGCCGGGTCGCTCGCTGCGCCCGGGCGACTCGTACCGCGGCCTCGCCGCGCTGCGCAACCTGCTGCGCGCGGTGGGCGACCTGCCGGCAACGCCGGCTTCGCCCCCGCCGACGACAAGCGTTGCCGGCGGCGTGGAACCTGCGGTGCTGGACGCCCCGACCGTCGCGGCATTGAAGCGTTTCCAGGAGCGCCACGGCCTTTCGCAGGACGGCGTACTGGGCCCGGCGACGTGGCGCGCACTCACCACGCCGATGAGCGCGCGCGTCAGGCAGATCGAGCTGACGCTGGCGCGCTGGCGCAGCCTGCCACCCAATCCCCACCACCGCGCGATCTTCATCAACATCCCGCGCTTCCGGCTGTATGCCATGAACGCCGACGACGACCGCGAGGCGGACCTGCTGCAGATGGACGTGGTGGTGGGACGCGTCATCGAGAAGCTGCACACGCCCGTGTTCAGCGCGGACCTCACGCACCTGATCTTCAGGCCCTACTGGGACGTGCCGCGCAGCATCACGATGGCGGAGATCCTGCCCGCGGTGCGCAAGGACCCCGCCTATTTCCAGAAGAACAACTTCGAGCTGGTCGACCGCGCCGGCCATGCCCTGCCCTGGTCTGCGGACCGCCTGCCCGCGCTGGCCGCCGGCGAGCTGCGCGTGCGCCAGCGCCCGGGGGACAGCAATGCGCTGGGCGGCGTGAAGTTCATGCTGCCGAATCCGTACAACGTGTACCTGCACGATACGCCGCAGCGCGAACTGTTCGCGCGCACGACGCGCGCCTTCAGCCACGGCTGCATCCGCGTTGCCGAGCCGGCCGCGCTGGCGCACTGGCTGCTCGCCGACGACGCGGCGTGGACACCGCAGCACATAGCCGAGGCCATGCAGCGCAGCGAGCCGCTGCAGGTGGAGCTGGCCGAGCCGGTGCGTGTCTACATCGTGTACGGCACGGCCATCGCGCGCGAGGACGGCAGCGTGCTGTTCCTGAATGACTTGTACGGGCTGGACAAGGACTGAGGACGCGGGCAGGCGCCGTCAGCCTCTCCAGCTGCGCACGGGCCCGGTATCCAGATGCACGAAGTTGGAACGGGCGTAGTAGCCGACGCCGCCGCGGCGCAGGCCCAGGGCAAGGTCGCGCAGCTGCGCGCAGTTCACGCGCGGCAAGCGCACGTCGATGGCGCGCCCCTCGATGTGCAGGCTGTGCTGCGCCACGCCTTCGGTGGTTGCGCGCAGCATCTGGTTGGTGGCCGGCGAGCGGTATCCGGAAATGACCTCGTAGCGGGGCGCACATCGGGCACCGGCGGCCACGGCATGCAGCACGTCGAACAGCCGCGGGTCGATGGTCGTGACCTCGCCATTGCGGTAGTCGCGCAGCAGGTGATCGAGCTGCGCCAGTGCGCCGGGCAGATAGCGGCCGTCCTCGAAATAGCGCACCTCGAGCTGCTCGCCGGTGTGCAGATTCAGCATCGACAGCTCGCGCGGCGCCAGCGCGAGCTTTTCCACGTCCAGGCCATCGGCCAGCGCGGGCCCGTCGCGCAGCGCCAGCGACAACGCGGCCGGCCCCAGCGCCAGCCATTTCAGCAGCCGGCGGCGATCCCTGAAGCCCCTGTGGAATGCCTGCATGGACCTAGTCTGTCCCGGGAGTCGCCGGGCAGGCAAGCGCGGCTTCCTTAAACCCGCGTCATACGGTGAAGGCTGCGGCAACTACCTATGGGCGGGCCTCATCGGCCAGTGAAGAATTCCGCGCGACAACGCGATGCAAGGCCCGACGCATGGAGTCCGGCCACATCCGCCGGAGATACACATGACACGCTCGATTCGCAGCATCCTCGTCGCCGTGAAAGACCCGCGGCGCCGCGCCTCCCCCGCTGTCCGGAAAGCCGCGCGGCTGGCGCATGCGCTTGGGGCCAGGGTGGAACTGTTCCATGCCATCTCCGAGCCCGTTCCCGTCGATGCCCTCATATACACCCGGGAAAACGTCGGCGCGTATGAGGCCCGCGAGCAGGCCCGCTGCCTGAAGCGGCTGGAGGGGCTCGCCGCGCCGCTGCGCAAGAGCGGACTGACGGTTGCCGTTACGGCGGAGTGGGATTTTCCCGCCCACCAGGCCGTCGTGCGCAGGGCCCGCCGCATGGGCGCAGACCTGATCGTCGCGGAACGACACGCCAGCCGGCATGTCGCGCCATGGATGCTGCGCTACAACGACTGGGAGCTGCTCCGGCACAGCCCCGTGCCCGTGCTGCTGGTCAAGACGCGGCGCGCGTACGGACGCATCAAGGCACTCGCCGCCGTTGATCCTTCGCATGCCTTCGCCAAGACGGCGAGCCTGGACGACGCCATCCTGCACGTCGCGGCGGAGGTCAGTTCAGCCACGCGAGGGCAATTGCACGCGGTGCATGCCTACGTTCCATCCCTGGTCGATATTGCGCCGGGGGAACTGACGGCGCCCGACGCTCCGGCGCGCATCATCGGCCATGCCGCAAGCCTGGCGGCGGCGCGATTCACGAAGGCCCTGCGCGCGGCGCGCCTCGCAACGCTGCCGCGCGCCCGGCGGCATCTCCTCGCGCAGCATCCCGTCGATGCCATTGCCGGGCTCGCGCGCACGCTGCGTCCCGACATCATCGTGATGGGCCTGGCGCGTTCCGGGATCAAGGGCCTGCTGATCGGCAACACCGCCGAGCAACTGCTGGATGAGCTGCCGTGCGACCTGCTGATCGTGAAGCCACCGGGCTTCCCCATGCAGGTGCCGGCAAAAGCCCGCGGCCCCTACCTGATCTCGCTGGCCCCGCCCTACGGAATGGCCTGATCGGCCACGCCGGAGCGCTGCAGCCTGGCCACGGTGCCGGGGCGCACTCCCGCGGCGTTGCCCTCGTCCGTATCCAGGTGCAGCTCCAGGCGGAACTGCGGGGATACGCGCACGAACACGTCGCCGAACACCACATCCCTGCCGTCGCTGTCCACGGCCACGCTGACGCGCTCGCGGTCCTGCACGCCGAAGCGCCGCGCATCGTCGGGGCTCATGTGGATGTGCCGCACGGGCGTGACGACGCCGCTGTGCAGGTGCACGCTGCCGGCCGGGCCCACCACCTGGATGCCCGGCGTGTGTCCCAGATCGCCGGAAATACGCAGCGGGGCGTCGATGCCGAGTGCGATCTCGTCGCTGCGCGACAGTTCTATCTGGTCCGCGTCCCGCGTCGGACCCACCACGCGCACGTGGTCCAGCCGGCCGCCGGGACCCAGCAGCGATACCGTTTCCATCGCCGCGAACTGGCCGGGCTGCGACAGCGGGGATTTCACCTGCAGCACGTGCCCCGCACCGAACAGTACCTCGAGCGTGGCCTGCGTGAGGTGGACATGCCGGACGGAGACGGCCACCGGAATCAGCGTTTCCATTGGCGCCATTCTCGTCGCGCCGCGCCGCGTGTAAATAGCCGGGCCATGCAGGCGGCTCGGTATTCATACGTATTTCCGGCGACTGCTTCCGGGCGCCTCATATGCGCAGCATCAGGCACGGAGAAACCATCATGCGCATCGAGAAGATCATGTCCCGCCATGTCGTCACCTGTGTGCCGCAGGATTCGCTGGAGCACGCGGCCAGCCTGATGTGGAACGGCGACTGTGGCTGCCTGCCGGTGCTCGCCGCCGGCGGCGGCCGCATCGCCGGCGTCATCACCGACCGGGACATCTGCATGGCCGCCCTGTTCCAGGGCCGGCCGCTGCGCGACATCCGCGTCGAGGAAGCCATGGCGAAGAAGGTGCTCACCTGCCGCGCCAGCGATGAAATCGAGGAGGCGCAGCGGCAGATGCAGAACGAGCAGATCCGCCGCCTGCCCGTGGTCGGCAATGATGGCGAGCTGATCGGCATCGTCTCGATGGCCGACATCGCCTGCGAATCGGCCCGCTCGCAGTACAAGCAGCGCCAGGAGATTCCCGCCAGCGAGGTTACCGCAACGCTGGCGAAGATCTCGGCGCGGCCGGTTGAACGGCAGCACGCCGCCTGAAGAAGCACGCGTCGGAAAGAAGCCAGTAACGGGAGTTGTCATGCTGCTGAAAGATCTCTGCACCACCGACGTGGCAGTCTGCGGCCGCGACACGCCGCTGCTGCAGGTGGCGAAGCTGCTGCGCGGCCGGCACGCCGGCGACGTGGTGGTCGTCGACGATCCCGACGAGGAACGCATTCCCGCCGGCCTCATCACCGATCGCGACATCGTCGTGAAGGTGCTGGCCGCCGGCCTGGACCCGTGCAAGGTCACGGCCGGCAGGATCATGCGCGCGCCGTTGATCTCGGCGGGCGAAGGCGAGGATTCCAGCGAGGCGGTCGCGCGCATGCGCGTGCATGGTGTCCGCCGCCTGCCGATCACCGGACCGGGCGGCAGGCTGGTGGGCATTGTGACGCTGGATGACCTGCTGCGGCTGATGGTTGCCGACGCCGGCGCCCTGCTCGGCATCGTCACCAAAGAGCAGGATCTTGAGCACCGCACCGTGCGGTGAAATTCCGGGCGCCATTGCCGTTCTCACCAGTGGCGGCGACGCGCCGGGAACTCAGCGCAGGTAGGCTTCCGTCGCGTAGCGACGCATCATGTGGTGGCTGTTGAAGCAGGGCGCGTTCTTGCCGATCGCGCCGCGCATCACCTTCAGCCAGCCCGCCGGATCGCCGTAATACAGCGGCAACACCACCTGCTGCAGCTTGTCGTACAGCGAGCCGGCATCCTCGATGGCCCAGCCCGTGACGCCCTCGATGTGGCCTTCGGCCCACCAGCCGTCCCGCACCGACAGGCTGGGCACACCATTGAACGCGGCCTTCATGCCGCTGGTGCCCGAGGCCTCCAGCGGCGGCAGCGGCGTGTTCAGCCACACGTCCACGCCGGCCACCAGCAATTGCGCCATCTCCATGTCGTAGTCGGGCAGGAAGACCACGGGCACCGCCGTTCCCAGATCCCGCATGTGCCGGTGCAGCAGTTCGATCAGGCGCCGGCCTTCCTCGTCGTGCGGATGGGCCTTGCCGGCCAGCACGACCTGGAACGGCCTTTCGCGCGCGATCTGCCGCAGCCGTTCCAGATCCGAGAACAGCAGGTCGGGCCGCTTGTATGCCGTCATGCGCCGCGCGAAGCCGAACAGCGCCGGCTTGGCGTCCAGCTCCACGCCGGTCGCGGCGCGTACCCTGTCCAGCAGCGCCCGCTTTGCCTGGGCGTGCGCCTCCAGGATGGCCGCGTCGGGCACGATGTCGATGCGCGTCAGCAGCTCCGGCTCGTGACTCCAGCCCGGCACGTAGTGGTCGTACAGCATCCGGAAGCTGCCGGCCGTCCAGGTCTGCGGATGCACGCCGTTGGTGATGGCACGCACGTGATAGCCCGGGAACATCCGGTTGGAGGTTTCAGCGTGGCGCTTGGCCACGCCGTTGACGAACTCGCTGAGATGCAGCGCCAGGCGCGTCATGTTCAACCCATCCTCACCGCCCAGCATCTTCAGCGTCGCGAGATCCATCTCGGCGCCGCCATGGTCGAACAGCCGGCTCACGAGCTCGTAGGGAAAGCGGTCGTGCCCCGCCTCGACCGGCGTGTGCGTGGTGAAGCAGCACAGCTGGCGCACGCGCGGCAGGTCGTACGGCGTATCGCCGGGCTGCAGGTCCGCGGGCGCATACGCGTAACGACGCAGCAGCTCCACGCCAAGCAGCGCGGCATGGCCTTCGTTCATGTGGTAGCGGCTGATGTCGAAGCCCAGCGCCTGCAATATGCGCGCCCCGCCCAGCCCCAGCACCATCTCCTGCCGCAGCCGCGCGGCATCATCGCCGCCATAGAGATAGTGCGTGATCTCGCGGTCCGCGGGCTGGTTCTCCGCGATGTCGGTATCGAGCAGGATCACCGGCGCGCGGCCGCCCATGTCGCTTTCGAGCACATAGGCCCAGGCGCCGACCCACACGGGCCGGCCTTCGATGCGCACGGCGATGCGCGCATCGAGCCGCTGCGCCCAGGCCGCCGGATCCCAGGTCGCGGGAAGCTCGACCTGCCGGCCCTGCGCGTCGATCTGCTGGTGGAAATAGCCGGCACGGCTGACCAGGCTCACCGCCACCAGCGGCAGGCTCAGGTCGGCGGCGGAACGCAGCGTGTCGCCCGCGAGGATGCCGAGGCCGCCGGCGTAAGTGGGAATCTCGCTGCGCAGCGCGATTTCCATCGAGAAGTACGCGACACGCGGTTCGCGCAGGAATTCGTCGAGCATCAGGCTGGCGGGAGGCGGGCAGGCGCGGTGCTGCCGGCTGCGGCTGTCTGCGCGGGCCGGGTCCAGTAGTACCAGTCCACGCATCCATAGGCCGGATCGCGAGTCGCCACGGCGGCCGCGACAGTCTCGGGAGGCGGATCGATCACGTTGTCGCCGGGTGTCCAGCCTTCCGGAGTCATGGCGTGCAGGCGGTCCGCCGTCTGCAACGCCTGCAGCAACCGCAACACCTCACCGACCGAACGGCCGGTGGTCTCGGGGTACATCTGCACGGCGCGCAGCAGCCCCTTGTCGTCGATCACGAACAGCGCGCGCAGCGTGGCGGGATGACCATTTCCCGCCTGCACCATACCGTAGCGACGGGCAATCTCCATCGTCACGTCTTCCAGGACCGGGAAATCAATCCTCACGCCGAATTTCTGCCGGATGCTTTCGTGCCAGGCCAGATGTGCGTAGACGCTGTCCACCGACAGGCCGAGCAGCGCGCAATTCAGCGCCGCGAATTCGCCGAAACGCTTCGCGAACGCCACCAGCTCGCTGGCGCATACCGGGGTGAAATCCGCCGGATGCGCGAAGAACACCAGCCACCTGCCGCGAAAATCCGCGAGCCGTACCACGCCGTGCGTGGAGCGTCCCATGAATTCCGGGGCAGGCCCGCCGAGCTGCGGCGACGCGGCGCATGCTGTATCGGTGTGATTGTCCTGCATGGATGAATGATGGACACGCCCGCCGGCGACACCATACGTATTATTCCCGACGGCGCAGCAGGCTGAGCCCGAACAGCGCCCCCGCGCTGATGACGATGAACGGGCCGCTCTGCCGGCCGGCCAGCGAGGCCGTAACGCTGCCCACAACAGTGGCGAGCACCGCGACTGCCACGGACCAGGCGAACATGCCGTCGAGATTGCGCGCGAAGCGCCGCGCCACCGCCGGTGGAATGATGATCAGCGAGCCCATCAGCAGCACCCCCAGGTAGCGCAGGCCAAGCGCGATGGTCAGCGCGAAGGCCAGCAGGAAGTACAGGTCGAGCCGGGCGACGGCAACGCCCGAGGTCAGCGCGATGTCCGGCGACACCAGCGTGACGACCAGCGCGTTGCGCATGCGCAGCACGAACAAGGCAACGAGTGCGGCGGCGGCGACGCCTGCCAGCGCCTCCCACCCGGCGAGCGTTCCGGGGCTGCCGAGCAGCGCATCGATCAGTTCCTCGCCCGACGCCAGCGTGCTGCCGACCGCCAGCGCGACGGAAAAAACCACGCCGATGACGGTCTCGGTGGCGATACGCGTGCGGCGCTGGATGCCCCAGATCAGCAGCGCGCCCACCAGCAGCATCAGCAGCGCGCCAGCGAGCGGATTGAGCCGCAGCATCAGCGCGATGCCGATGCCCGGCAGCGCCACGTGCGACATGGCATCGGCCGCCAGCGTCATGCGCCGCATCAGCGCGAAGCAGCCGATGAGGCCGGCGGCGGCGGCCATGCACACCGCGACCGCCAGCGAAGTGACCTCAGGCATGCTCATGCGCGGATCCGTCGTGCACGTGCAGCGCGATGGGCGCGCCGTAGATATCCTGCAACAGCTCGGGAGTCAGCGCGGTGCGCGCCGGACCGAAGCAGGTGCGCTCCCGTCCCAGGCACAGCACCTGGTCGGCGTAGCGGTAGACCACGCTCAGGTCGTGCGAGACCATCACCGTGGTCATGCCATCCTCCAGCTGCAGGCGGTGGATCAGCTCGTTCAGGCGCTCCTGCCCCGGTGCATCGATGCCGGCCGCCGGTTCATCGAGCAGCAGTACATTGGGCCGGCTGAGCAGCGCGCCGGCAATGAGCAGCCGCTGGAACTGGCCGCCCGCCAGCGTGCCGACCGGCCTTACAAGCGCCGCCTCGTCCAGCCCGATGGCGGCCACCGCGGCGGCAATATCGGCGCGGCCCACGCCGGCAAGCGCCGCGCGCGCGTGCAACAGGTCGGCGCCGCTGACCGGCAGGTCGCGCTCCAGATCGAGCTTCTGCGGCAGGTAGCCGAGGCGCGTGCCGGCGGCCCAGCGGATGCTGCCGGTGTGCGGCAGCGCGCCGATCAGCGCGCGCAGCAGCACCGTCTTGCCCGAGCCGTTGGGACCGATCACCGCCAGCGACTGGCCGCGCGCCAGGCTGAAATCCAGATGCCGCAGCACCTCCTGCGCGCCGAGCCGCACACCCAGATTCCCGACCTGCAGCACCGGCTCGGTCATCGTGGGACAAGCCCTACATACAAGTGCGGATTTGCCGAGCGGATGCCTGCGGCGATGCTACGTACCATGCATGGGCCTTCTGCAGCCTTGCGCACGAGGAGGATACGATGTTTTCCATCAGCTCACCGGCATTCGCGCACCAGGCGCCCATGCCGCGCAGGTACACCGCCGAGGGCGAAAACCTCTCGCCGCCGCTGGAATGGTCCGGCGCCCCGGCGGGCGCAAAGAGCGTGGCACTGATCATGGACGATCCGGATGCGCCGGATCCGCGCGCTCCCCAGCGCACCTACGTCCACTGGGTGCTCTACGACCTGCCCGTGGGCGCAAAGGCGCTGCCGGCGGGGGCGTCTTCGAGCGGCCTGCCGCCCGGCACGCGCCAGGGGCTGAACGATGAGGACCGCGCGCAGTACAGCGGGCCGGCCCCGCCCGTCGGGCGGCACCGCTACTTCATCAAGCTGTACGCGCTGGACACGACGCTGCCGGAACTCGAACACCCCACCAAGGCGCGGCTGGAGGCGGCGATGAACGGCCACGTCCTGGCGAGCACCGAACTGGTGGGCACGTACGAGAAAAGCAGCTGACCGCGGGCAGCGTACTCCCGGCCTCATTTCTCCTTTTCATCATCGGCGCCGGTGTCTTCCCAGGCTTCGGCGGCTGGAGTTCCCTCGACCGGCTCACGCCAGTCGGTGGGGGTCATCTCGGTGTCGTCCTGGTAGCCCAGGTCGTCGCGCTCGATGTCATCGAACGGGCCGGTCCAGTCCTCCGGCTGCTCGCAGGTCTCCAGCGCCAGCTGGTTCCACTCCTCGCGCGAGAATTCCTCGATGTCGCCGTCGAAGGACTGCGTTTCGATACGGCTGCCATCCGGATCGATGTCGACGACCTGGAACAACTCGCCCTTGTCGATATGGCGATACCACTGTCCGACGTCGGGATTGGGAGTCCTGGCCATGGCACTCTCACTGCTTGCGCGAAGGAAACCTGTTCAATATCCCCGTCACGGCCCGCATGATGACGGGACCCGGATCCGACGTGTCGGAGCTGGTGATTTCCTTGCGGGCCCGGCCGTGCCACACCGGCTGGTGCGTGGCGCCGTCGAAGATGTCGATGGAGAGCGTCCCTTCGCGGTACACACGCAGGTCGGTCTCGTTGCCATACCAGCCCCACAGCCACGGCCCGCGGTAGGGCACGGGGTACGACTCGGCATCCAGGCGATCGCGGGTGCCGACGGTGAACGCCACGACGAAGTTGGCGCCTGCGGATTCATCGACCTGCCGGTAACCCTTGGCGGCAAGCCCGGACTCGATGTCCTCGCGGATGCGGCGGATGGTCAGCGCGCTGACTTCGCGCGCGCCGTGTGGCCGGATCAGCGGATCGCCGGAAATCCACGCGAAGGTGCGGTAACCGCTGAAATCCGCCTGCGGATACTGCTGGCTGCTGAAACTGATCATCGTGGCGCAGGCCGCCAGCAGCAGCAGCAGCAGCAGCGGGACAAGCGCGCCGAATCTCCTGGTTGCTCTGGCAATGCTCATTGGTCTTCTCCGTTGGGATGGCACACCGGCATCCTGATCCATGCCGCGCCGCATCCGGAATCAGGTCATCTACGTAGCGGCAGTACAGTGCCGGGCGCGAGCCGTCAGATCTTCATGCGCCGGAACGCGGCGCTGCCGACCACGATGACCACCAGCGTGAATGCCCCGAGGACGCCCAGGTCCAGGCCCAGCGCGAAATGTCCGGTGCCCAGGATCACCCGGCGCAGCGCGTCGACGCCGTAGGTCAGCGGATCCAGCAGCACCAGCGGCGCCAGCCACAGCGGCAGGCGGTCGAGCGGAAACAGCGCGCCGGAAAGGAAGAACGTCGGGAACAGCAGGAAGCTGGACACCAGCTGGAAGCCTTCCGGGCTTTCCATCAGCGCGCCCAGGATCAGCCCCAGGCTGACGAAGGCCGCGGTGATCAGCAGCAGGATGCCCAAGGCGGCGGCGAACGCCGGCAACGCCGGATGCAGCCCCGGGATTACGCCCATGGCGCCGAGCACCGCGCCCAGCAGCAGCAGGATCAGCGACTGCACGATGGAGTCGGTGGCGCCGCCGGCGATCTTGCCGATGAACATGGAGGTGCGCGTGATCGGCGCCACCAGCACCTCCTTCAGGAAATCGATCTTGCGGTCCCAGACGATGTACACGCCGAAGAAGATCGAGGAGAACAGCACCGCCTGCGCCAGCACTCCCGGGAAGATGAAGGCCTGGTAGTCGACGCCGGGCACCGACACGCTGCGGCCGAGGCCGCCGCCGAACACCAGCAGCCACAGCACCGGATTCACCGCCGAGGCGACGATGCGCGAGCGCTCGCGCAGGAACACCTTCCATTCGCGGTACCAGACCGCGACGATGCCGCCTATCTCGTCGCGGATCGATAGTGCATGGAGCGTTCCGCCCACCCACCCTCCGCCGTGGCCGCGCGCATCTCGCGGCCGGTGTAATGCATGAAGACGTCGTTCAGCGACGCGGGCCGGGCCTCCACCGATTCGACCGCGCCGACGGCGCGCAGCAGCTGCGGCAGGCGATCCTTCGCGTCGGCCATGGTGAGCTGCAGGGTGTCGCCGCGCTGGTCGATGCGGTCCACGAAGCCCAGCGCCCGCACGGCCGCGAGGTCCGGCGCGGCCGCGCGCAGCACCACCACGTCGCCGCCGACCACGCGCTTGAGCTCCGCCGGAGTATCCAGCGCAACGATGCGACCGCGATCGACGATGGCGACGCGGCTGCACAGCCGGTCGGCCTCCTCCATGTAGTGGGTGGTCAGCACCACCGTGGTCCTCTCTTCCTTCACCAGGCGCTCGACGTAGGTCCAGATGTGCTCGCGCGATTGCGGATCCAGGCCCAGCGTCGGCTCGTCGAGGAACAGCACGCGCGGGCGGTGCATCAGGCCGCGCGCCAGCTCCAGGCGGCGGCGCATGCCGCCGGAGTAGTGTTTCACCACGTCGTGCCGGCGATCAGTGAGCTCCACCAACTCCAGCACCTCGCGGATGCGCTGCTCGCGCAGCGCCGGCCGCAGGTGGTACAGCATGCCGTGCAGCTTCAGGTTCTCGTAGCCGGTCAGCGTGTCGTCGGAACTGGGATCCTGGAACACGATGCCGATGGCGCCGCGCACGCGCCGCGCCTGGCGCACCAGGTCGAAGCCGTCGATGCGCGCGGTGCCGGAAGTCGGCGGCAGCAGCGTCGTCAGCATGGTCAGCAGCGTGGTCTTGCCGGCGCCATTCGGGCCGAGCAGGCCGAAGAACTCGCCGTCGGCGATGTCCAGCGTGATGCCATCCACCGCGATGAGGTCCCCGAAGCGGCGCGTCAGCTGTTGCAGCTCGATGATGGCCATTGCGGGCGAATGCTAGCGGCAGCATTGCGGCGTGACGCTCCGTAGTTGCCGCAGTGCATCGGCTTGCCGGACAGGCATACGCACAACTACTGAGGATTCCCGGTCCCGGTGCCGTCATATTGGGACACATTCCGGAAATACGCGACGGGCATCCATGCATATGCCCGTTGCCGGGAGGTCCTGACATGGGATCCAGGCTGCGTTGGCTGGCTCATCGCGCCGAGCGCGTGGCTTACCGTGCGGGGGGATTGCCAATTGCCGTCGCGGCGGGTCTGTCCAGCCGTGGCAGCAGCCCGGCCCGCGGCCTGCGCCGGGCCTACGCCAGGTACTTCTGGCGGCCGGAATCCGCAACGGATTGCGGCGAGCTGCTCGTCGCACTCTGCCTGTGGCCCGTGCTGCTGCTGTTCAGCGGCGTGGTGCTGACGATGCGCAACGGCCCGTTGATCGCGCGCCGGTACGGGCGGCCGGTGGCGATGCAATTCATCGACCAGATCAGGCTGTACGTCAGCGATGGCATCCTGCCGCCCTGGTACTACATCTACTCGCTGCACGACAAGCCGATACGGGATGCGCTCGATCAATACCTGACGCGGTCGGAGACCAAGCTCGGCGTGTACGACATGCTGCATCGCCGCGCCGCCACGCCGCTGGGCGACAAGGTCGAATTCGCCCGGCACTGCGAACGGCATGGGCTGCCCATCATCCCGGTGGCCGCGGTCCTCGAGCAGGGAGAAGTCAGCGGGCCGGTGGCCGAAGCCGGGCGCCTGCCACAATGCGACCTGTTCGTGAAGCCGGTGCGCGGCCGCGGCGGCACCGGCGCCGAACGCTGGGATTACCTGGCCACGGACCGCTACCGGCGTGCGGATGGACTGGAGCTCGACGCCGCCGGATTGCTGGCGCGGCTGCGCGCGCAATCCATGAACAAGGCCATGCTGCTGCAGCCGCGCATCCGCAATCATCCCGACCTCACCGACCTCAGCAATGGCGGCGCGCTCTCCACCATCCGCGCCATGACCTGCATCGACGAAGCCGGCCGCCCGGAGGTGGTGGCCGCGGTACTGCGCATGGCGGTGGGCACCAACACCACGGTGGACAACTTCCACGCCGGCGGCATCGCCTCCGACATCGACCTCGATACCGGCCTGCTGTCGGAGGCCAGCGACCTGGGAATGTTCACCAGGCATCCCTGGCTGAAGAACCATCCCATGACCGGCGCCCCGATCACCGGCCGCCGCATGCCGCAATGGTCCGAAGTGCGCACGCTGGCCGAGCGGGCGCATGCCGCCTTCGGCGACCGCATCCTCATCGGCTGGGACATCGCCATCAGCGAGGCAGGCGTCGTGCTGGTCGAAGGCAACAGCGCCCCGGACATTGACATCCTGCAGCGGGTGGGGCGCCAGGGGCTGTTCGCCCGCCGGCTTGGTCCGCTGCTGGCTTTTCATGTGGCGCGTGTGACGGCCCGGCAGCGCGGAACGGCCACGGATCAACAGGCCGGCGCGGAGCGGGGCGAGCTGTCGTCCTAGGTATTTGCCGCAGCGATTTGCCGGTACTGCGGATGTCGCGGCCGAATCGGCTGGCCGACCATTGGCCGGACAAACCGCAATAACCAAGGGGATCCGCACCATGCACGAAGACGCAGGCACCTGGGCACTGGTTCTGGCCGCCGGCGACGGCACACGGCTGCGCAGCCTCACCACGGTATCGTCGGGGTCGACCATCCCCAAGCAGTATTGTTCGTTGCACAACGGACCTTCGCTGCTGCAGGAAGCGGTGGCGCGCGCCGGCGCGGTGGCTTCGCGCGAGCGGACCTGCGCGGTCGTGGCCGAGCAGCATCGGCGGTGGTGGGGGAATTCGCTGTCCTGCCTGCCCCGCGCGAATGTCATTGCGCAACCCGCCAACCGCGGCACCGCCAACGGCATCCTGCTGCCGCTGCTGCACATTGTGGAACGCGATCCGGATGCGCGGGTGGTATTGCTGCCCGCCGACCACCACGTGCGCCGCGAAGCGGTGCTCGCGGCTGCGTTGCGCAAGGCCGTCGAGCAGCTCGACTGGCGCTTCGACGAGATCCTGCTGCTGGGCCTGAAGCCCGAAGAGGCCGATCCGGAGCTGGGCTACATCGTTCCCGGGCGAGGGGATGGGCGCGGTGCGCTGCACGTGGGGCAGTTCATCGAGAAGCCGGAGATGGCACATGCCCGCGAGCTCGCGGAGCGCGGTGCGCTGTGGAATGTGTTCATCGTCGCAGCCACCGCGCGGGCTCTGCTGGCCCTGCTCCGGCGGCGCATGCCGCGGGAATTCGCCGCGATGCACGCGGCGGTGCGCAATGAACTGCGCGGCGAGGCAGGCGCGGTCGCCGGACTGTACGACCGCCTGCCCCAGCTGGATTTTTCGCGCGACATACTGCCCGGAGAAGAGGCGGACCTGCGGGTGCTGCCGGTGCCGCAGTGTGGATGGAGCGATCTTGGCACCCCGCAGCGGGTGGCTGCGGCATTGAGCCAGGTTGCCGCACCGCCCGCGGCGGCGGCAGCCGGCATCGGGGCGATGTGCTGGAGCCTTGCCGCCCAGCACGCCAGACTGAACCGCTGCGCTACCTGATCCAGTGGATTTCGGCCGCCCGCCGCTCGTGGGCGGGCGGCCAGGCGCCCGGATGTCCGACGATGATGGGCGCCACCACGTGGCGGCGCAGCGGCAGGCCCAGCTCGGCCTTGACTTCCGGCAGATTCAGCCACGGCCGGCCGAGGCCGATCCAGCAGGTGCCGAGGCCGGCGTCGCGCGCCGCCAGCATGAAGGTCTGCGCGGCGAGGCAGCAATCCTCGCGCGCCTGGGAATCATCCTCCTGCGCCAGCACCAGCACCAATGCCGGCGCATGGTGGAAGATACTCGTGGCCGGATCCGCCAGCAGCTGCCGCAGCCTGCCGTTCGCCACGCCGGCCTCGCTCAAGGCGTACTCCCGGGCCCGCCGCGCGCAGGCCTCGATGCGCCGCGCGCCGGTGATGACCGCAAAGCTCCAGGGCTGCTGGTTCATCGCGCTCGGCGCAAGCGTGGCCGTCCTGACCAGTCTTTCGAGCAACGCCGGATCCACCGGCTCGCCGGTGTACTCGCGCACGGCACGGCGCTGTTCGATTGCCTGCAGAAGCTCCATTGCCCTCTCCTTCGTGTAGGCGCGAGGCTACAGGGCACCGCGCCGGAATGCGGGCGACTATGCAACGGCCGGCACAGCGGCCATATCCGCAGATTCCGCAATCAGGGTAGTTCTACCTATTGCCGCATCCTGCTCCGGGCGTAACTTCGATACCTGAAATAACCAGCCGCTGCCGGACATCCCATGCAGATTCCGCTCGAGATCGAATTCCGCAACATGGACCGCTCGGAGGCCATGGAAACGAAAATCCGCGAACTCGCGGCACACCTGGAGCGCTTCGGCGCCCCCATCATCCGCTGCCACGTGGCGATCGAGGCGCCCCACCGCCACCACCGGCAGGGCAGGTTGTTCGAAACGAACGTGCGCCTTACCGTGCCCGGCCGCGAGATCGTGATCCGCCAGCCGCGCCCGCAGGACCATTCCCACGAAGATGCCTACGTCGCGCTGCGCGATGCCTTCCGCGCGGCGCAGCGCCAGCTGGAGGACTTCGTGCGGATACGGCGCGGGGACGTCAAAACCCACGCCGGGATGCCGCACGGCCAGGTCTCGGAAATCGACCGGGAACGGCATTCCGGGCGTATTGAAACCGCCGACGGACGCCTCATTTACTTCCATGGCAATGCCGTGCTGGGACGTTCCTTCGGGGAACTGACGGTCGGGACCACCGTGCACTTCGTGGAGGAGGCCGGGGACCTGGGTCCGCAGGCCAGCACCGTATACGCCTGAGCCCGCGGCCGCGGCGCTCATCCACCGGCAGGCAGGTAAATGAGCAGCACAGACGTCAACGAACCGGTACCCGAAACGCAACCGCCCGCCACGGCTCTGCCGCCGGAGGACGTGCTGCTGATCGTGCCCACGCGCAACCTGGTGCTGTTTCCCGGCGTGGTGCACCCGGTGGCCATCGGCCGCGAGAAATCCCTGGCCGCGGCGCGCGAGGCCGAGCGCGCCGGCCGCAAGGTCGGCTTCCTGCTGCAGAAGGATCCCTCCGTCTCCGATCCCGGGGCGGATGACCTGCACCGCACCGGCACCGTGGCTTCCATCCTGCGCGTGGTCACGGCGCAGAACGACGCCCAGCACCTGGTATGCCGCGGCGAGCAGCGCTTCCGCGTCATCGATTTCCTGCCGGGCTTTCCGTTCCTCGTGGCCAGGGTGGAATTCATCGAGGAGCCCCCGGTGGTCAACACCGACGTGGAGGCGCGTACGCTGTACCTGAAGCAGCTGGCCGCCGAGGTGGTGGCGCTGCTGCCGCAGGCGCCCGCCGAGGTGGCCAATGCCGTGCAGGCCATCGAATCCCCGTCCGTGCTCGCCGACCTGATCGCGAGCCTGATGGACATCAAGCCCGCCGAAAAGCAGCGGATCCTGGAGACCGTGCCGCTGATCCCGCGCCTGGAGAAGGTGGCGGAATTCCTCACGCACCGCATCGACGTGCTGAAGCTGTCGCGCCAGATCGAGGAGCAGACCCGCGAGGCCCTGGACGAGCGGCAGAAGGAAATGCTGCTGCGCGAGCAGATGCGCCAGATCCAGAAGCAGCTCGGCGAGGGCGGCGGACAGAAGGACCTTGCGGAGCTGCGCAAGGCCATCGACGAGGCGGGCATGCCTCCGGAAGTCGACGAGCAGGCGCGCAAGGAACTGGGCCGGCTGGAGCAGATGCCCGAGGCCGGCGCGGAATACTCCATGCTGCGCACCTACATCGACTGGCTGATCGCGATGCCCTGGTCGAAACTCGATGCCGAGAACATCGACATCGCCAGGGCACGCGAAGTGCTGGAAAAGGACCACTACGGCCTCGAGAAGGTCAAGCGGCGCATCCTCGAATTCCTCGCCGTGCGCAAGCTGAATCCGCAGGGCCGCAGCCCCATCCTGTGCCTGGTGGGTCCGCCCGGCGTGGGCAAGACCTCGCTGGGCCAGAGCATTGCGCGCGCGGTGGGCCTGAAGTTCGGGCGCGTGAGCCTGGGCGGCGTGCACGACGAGGCGGAGATCCGCGGCCATCGGCGCACCTACATCGGCGCACTGCCGGGCAACATCGTGCAGGCGCTGCGCAAGGCCGGCACGCGCAACCCGGTGCTGATGCTGGACGAGATCGACAAGCTCGGCAGCGGCATCCAGGGCGATCCCGCCTCGGCACTGCTGGAGGTGCTCGACCCGGAGCAGAACGGCACCTTCCGCGACAACTACCTGGGCGTGCCCTTCGACCTCAGCAAGGTGCTGTTCATCACCACCGCCAACATGCTCGACACCATTCCGCCGCCGCTGCGCGACCGCATGGAGATCATCGAGCTCACCGGCTACACCGAGGACGAAAAGGTGCAGATCGCGCGGCGCTACCTGGTGGCGCGGCAGCTGGAGGCCAATGGACTGACAGCCCGGCAGGCGGACATCACCGACGAGGCCCTGCACCACCTCGTGCGCGACTACACGCGCGAGGCCGGCTGCCGCAATCTGGAGCGCCAGATCGGCGCGGTGCTGCGGCACCACGCCGTGCGCATCGCCGAGCAGGGCGCCACCGCAGCGCTGCGCATCGGCGCGGAGGAACTGCCGGCCATTCTCGGCGCGCCGCGCTTCGAGAACGAGGTGGCCATGCGCACCAGCGTGCCGGGCGTGGCCACGGGCCTGGCATGGACACCGGTGGGCGGCGACATCCTGTTCATCGAATCCACGCGCGTGGCCGGCAACGGCAAGCTGATCCTCACCGGCCAGCTGGGCGACGTGATGAAGGAAAGCGCGCAGGCCGCGGTGACGCTGGTGAAGTCGCTAGCGCAGGATTTCGGCTTCGACCCGCAGCTGCTGGAACGCAGCGACCTGCACATCCACGTGCCGGCCGGCGCCATTCCCAAGGACGGGCCGAGCGCGGGCGTTGCCATCTTTACCTCGCTGGTGTCGCTGCTCACGCAGAAGCACGTGCGCGCCGACATCGCGATGACCGGCGAGATCAGCCTGCGCGGCCTGGTGCTGCCGGTCGGCGGCATCAAGGAAAAGGTCGTGGCTGCGGCACGCGCCGGCATCCGCAAGGTGCTGCTGCCCGCGCGCAACCGCCGCGATTACGAGGATATTCCGCAAAGCGCGCGCGCGCAGCTCGAGATCGTCTGGATAGACCGCGTCGAACAGGCGGTCGAGGCGGCGATGGACGTCGCGCCGCCGGCCGCGCAGCAGGTCAATCACGCGGCCTGAGCGAGCCCTTCTTCACGGCACGGCATCGGCACCGATCCGGGCAGACAGCGCGCGCGGCGCCTCGCGCGCCGCCATGGAGCGCTCCACCGCCGCCACGTTGCGCTTGACTGCAAGGAAGCTGTCCGGCGTCACCGAGATCGAGTCGATGCCGCACTCGACCAGGAAGCGCGCCACCTCGGGCCGGTCGCTCGGCCCCTGCCCGCACAGCCCCACTTTCACGTGCAGGCGGTTGGCGGTGCCGATCACGTTGTGGATCATCCAGCTCACCGCCGCGTCGCGTTCGTCGAACAGGCTGGCCAGCTCGGCCGAATCGCGGTCCACGCCCAGCGTCAGCTGCGTCAGGTCATTGCTGCCGATGGAGAAGCCATCGAAGCGCTGCGCGAAATCGCGCGCCAGGATGACGTTCGACGGGATCTCGCACATCACGTAGACCTCGAGCCCGTCCACGCCGCGCTGCAGGCCGTTGTCGGCCATCACGGCGAGCACCTGGTCGGCCTCGGCCGGCGAACGGCAGAACGGAATCATCACCACCACGTTGCGGAAGCCGAGCTGCTCGCGCAGCCGGCGGATGGCGCGGCATTCCAGCGCGAAGGCCTCGCGGTAGCGCGGCGAGTAGTAACGCGAGGCACCGCGCAACCCGAGCATGGGATTCTCCTCCACCGGTTCGAACTCGCGTCCGCCGAGCAGGCTGGCATATTCGTTGGACTTGAAATCACTCATGCGGATGATGGCCGGCTTCGGATGCAGCACCGCGGCGATGCGCGCGAGGCCCAGTGCCAGGCGCTCCACGAAGTACTCGGTGCGGTCGGTGTAACCCTGCGTCAGCTCGATGATGGCTTCCTTGGCCTGCATGTCCTGCAGCGAGTCGAAATGGGCGAGCGCCATCGGATGCACGCGCACCAGGTTGGCAATGACGAATTCCATGCGCGCCAGGCCCACGCCATCGGCCGGCAACCGCCACCAGCGCAGTGCCGCGGCGGGGTTGGCGAGGTTCAGCATCACCTGGGTGCGCGTGGCGGGGATGTCCGCCAGGTCCAGTTCCGTGACCTGCACCTCGGCGGCGCCTTCGTAGACGAAACCCTGGTCGCCTTCCGCGCAGGATACGGTCACTTCCTGCCCGTCCTGCAGCAGCTGGGTGCCATTGCCGGTGCCGACGACCGCCGGCAGGCCGAGCTCGCGGCTGATGATGGCGGCGTGCGAGGTGCGTCCGCCGTGATCGGTGACGATGGCCGCGGCCCGGCGCATCGCCGGCACCCAGTCGGGATTGGTGGTGCCGGTGACCAGCACGGCGCCGGGCACGAAGCGTTCCAGCTCCGCGGCGCTGTCGATGCGGCACACGCGGCCGGTCACCGCGGCCTCGCCGACGGCGACGCCGCTGGCCAGCCGCCTGCCCTTGCGGCCGATGCGCCAGCTGCGCAGCGCATGCGAGGCGCGCCGCGACTGCACGGTCTCGGGCCGCGCCTGCACGATATACAGCTGGCCGGATTCGCCATCCTTGGCCCATTCGATGTCCATCGGCACGCGGTAATGCGCCTCGATGGCGCAGGCCCAGCGCGCCAGCTGCACGATTTCCGCATCCTGCAGCACGTATGCGCGGCGCTCGGCCGGCGAGGTCTCCACGTTGCCGGTGGAAGCCCCGCCCTGCTCCATGTACACCAGCTTGCGTTCCTTGCCGCCGCACTTCTTCTCGATAATGGGCATGGCGCCGCCCACGTCCGCCAGCAGGGGCTTGAACACCTGGTACTCGTCCGGGTCCACCGTGCCCTGCACGACGTTCTCGCCCAGTCCCCACGAGCCGTTGATCAGCACCACGCGGTCGCAACCGGTTTCGGTGTCGATGGAGAACATCACGCCGGCGCCGGCCAGGTCCGAGCGCACCATCACCTGCACGCCCACCGACACCGCCACCTGGCTCTGTTCGAAACCCTTGGCCTGCCGGTAGCTGATCGCGCGGTCGGTGTACAGCGAGGCGAAGCAGCGCCGCGCGGCCTGCAGCAGCGCCTGGTCACCGCCTACGTTCAGGTAAGTCTCCAGCTGGCCCGCGAAACTCGCTTCGGGCAGATCCTCGGCCGTGGCGCTGGAACGCACGGCCACTGCCGCCGCGGCCACGCCCTGGCGGCCCGACAGCTCGCGGTACGCCGCCAGCAGCGCCGCCTCGCAATCCGCCGGCCAGCTGCCGTGCAGGAAAGCCTCGCGGATTGCCTGGCCGGTCTGCTCCAGCGTGCGGCGGCCGGCGCGCCATTCGCCGAGCGCCGCGTCGATGCCGGCCTGCAGGCCGTTGGCCTCCACGAAACGCCGGTAGGCCAGCGCGGTGGTGGCAAAGCCCGCCGGCACACGGATGCCGTGCGCGGCGAGGTTCGCGGTCAGCTCGCCCAGCGAGGCATTCTTGCCGCCTACGATGGCCACGTGCGCGCGCCGCACCTCGGCGAATGGAAGCGCGAGCGCCTGGGGATCGATCGACATGGTGCACCTCGATGCGGCGATGGAATCTGCCGCAACGCTGCCGCAGGCCGGCCCCGCGCTCCATACGTACTTGCACGGGTGCGGCGCGGCGGCGCGGATGCGGACATGTACTTATTGAGTCCGGAAGCGCGCGCTAGCGTTGCGTCCACAGCGGCAGCGCCACCCGGGCAGTAACGGAATCGTAATCAGGCCCGGCGGCGCCGGTACACATCGTGGCCTTGCGCCGCCGCGGAAATCGTGGTGCGATTATCGCGTCCGCCGAAAACATTATACGGACCGATGCTGCCCGCCGAACTCGTCCGGAGCGTCCTTGAATCTGCACCCGACGCCATGATCGTCATTGACGATGCAGGCGTGGTGCTGTTTGCCAACCGGCAGGTGCCCGCGCTGTTCGGGTACGAGCGCGCCGAGGTCATTGGCCAGCCCATAGAAAGGCTGCTGCCCGAGCGCTTCCGCAGGCGCCATGTCACGCACCGGCGCAACTATGCCGGCGCCGTGCGCGTGCGGCCGATGGGCAATGGCCTGGACCTGTTCGCGCTGCGCAAGGATGGCTCGGAATTCCCGGTGGAGATCAGCCTCAGCCCCATCGAGCAGGATGGCCGCATGATGGTGGCCGCGGCCATCCGCGATGTCACCGACCGCATGGCGGTGGAGCACGAGATCCGCGAGGCGCGCGCCGCCGCCGACCGCGCCAACCTCGGCAAGAGCCGCTTCCTGGCCACCGCCAGCCACGACCTGCGCCAGCCGCTGCAGTCGCTGGCGCTGCTGAACGGCGCGCTGCGCCGCACGGTGGAAAACGCCGATGCGCGGGAAATGCTGGAACAGCAGGAAGAAGCGGTGGCGGCGATGTCGCGGCTGCTGAACGCGCTGCTGGACATCAGCAAGCTGGAATCCGGCGCCATCAAGCCGGACATCACCGACTTCAAGGTGGCACAGTTGCTGGAAGAACTGCGCCGCGAATTCGCCGGGCTCGCCGCGAACAAGGGCCTGGAGCTGCTGGTGGAGCCCACCACGGTGCACGCGCGCTCGGACCCCGCGCTGGTGAGCCAGGCCCTGAAGAATCTCGTCTCGAATGCCATCAAGTACACCAGCCACGGCTGGGTGCAGCTGCGCTCCAGCCTCAGCGGCTCGCTGGTGCGCATCGAGGTGTGCGACACCGGCGTGGGCATCTCGTCCGAACACCTGCCGTTGATCTTCGACGAGTTCTACCAGGTGGGTGTGGCCGCCAATACCTCGCGCAACGGCTACGGGCTCGGCCTCAGCATCGTGCAGCACGTGGTGAAGCTGCTGGACCTGCGCATCGACGTGCGCTCGCAGCCGGGCGAGGGCTCGACCTTCGCACTGGAGATTCCGGCCAGCAGTTCACCGGGCGATGATGCCGTCGAATCGAGCGGCATCAGGCGCGTGCGGGGCGGACGCACGGGCGAGTCGAACCACCTGCTGCTGGTGGAGGACGACCCCGGCGTGCGCAACGCCACCCGCATGTTCCTGCGCGGCGAGGGCTACCGCGTGACCGTGGCCGCCACGCTGGAGGAGGCGCTGCAGCGCCTGCAGGAGAACCCGGACATCCGGCTGATCATCTCCGACTACCACCTGGCGCCCGGCACCACCGGTACCGACGTGATCGCGGCGGCGCGCGCGCGGCTGGGCGGGGATTTCCGCGCCATCCTGGTGACCGGCGATACTTCCTCGGCCATCGCCGGCCTGCACCGCGATGAGCACCTGCGGGTGACCAGCAAGCCCATCAATGCCGATGAACTGCTGGCGATGATCCAGGCGCTGCTCGCGGGCTGATCCCCCCGGTCTGCGGGCGATTGCGGTTAATGCGTAGGGCGAAATGGCCCGCCGCCGGGGCATACTGCGCCATGCCTTCCACTCAGCTACTCGCGGTAATGGATGCCGCGGTGGATGCGGTGATCCTGCTCGACCATACCGGGCATATCCAGGCCATCAACCGCGCCGGCGAGGAGCTGTTCGGCTGGCCCGCCGGCGAGCTCGCCGGCAGCAACATCAACGTGCTGATGCCCGAGCCCGATCGCAGCGCGCATGATGCCTACCTTGCGCGCTACCTGCGAACGCGGGAATCCCACATCATTGGCATGGGGCGCGAGCTCAAGGCGCAGCGCCGCGATGGCAGCGTATTCCCCGCGCACGTATCGGTCGGGCTCGTGGCCGGCGCGGAACCCCCGCAGTTCGTCGGTTTCATCCGCGACATGACCGCGCACCACGAGCACATCGCCGACGTCAAGGAAGAAGCGCGCCGCTCGGTGGACCAGCTGATGCACGTCAGCCGCATGGCGACCATGGGCGAGATGGCCGCGGGCATCGCGCACGAACTCAACCAGCCGCTCACCGCCATCGCCAACTACGCGCGCGCCAGCGAACGCTTCCTCGGCCGGCCCGAGCCCGAACTCGACGATGTGCGCGAGGCGGTGCGCGAAATCGCCAACGAAGCGCTGCGCGCCGGCGCCATCATCCGCAGGTTGCGCCAGCTGGTGCGCGGCGGCGACGAGGCGCGCGAGATCACGGCGGTGGATAGTCTCATCGAGGAGCTGCGCCTGCTGACGCTGGCGGATGCCCGCATGCACGACACCGCCATCCGCTTCGACCTGCACGGCGACACCCCCGGGGTGTCCGTGCACGCAACGCAGATCACGCAGGCACTGCTGAACCTCATCCGCAATGCGGTCGAATCCGCCGCTGCGGGCAATCCGCCAGGTGCACGCGAGGTGCTGGTGCGCAGCCGCCGCAGCGTGGCAGGCGACTGCGAGATCGGGGTCTGCGACAATGGAGCAGGCGTCTCGCCGGAGATCCGCGACCGGATGTTCGAGCCATTCCTGACAACCAAGAAGAGGGGCACCGGCCTGGGCCTGCCGATGAGCCGTACCATCGCCGAGGCGCACGGCGGGAGCCTGCGTCATGAACCCTGCCAGCCGCGCGGTGCGTGCTTCATCCTCACGTTGCCCCGGGCCGAGGCCGTTGCATGAAGGAAAAACCTGCCGTCGTGTACATCGTCGACGACGATGCCGGTGTGCGCTCCTCCATCCGCCTGCTGCTGCGTTCGGTGGGCATCGCGGCCACGCCGCTGGCTTCGGCGCAGGAATTCCTCGCGCAGTACGATCCCGCGCAGCCCGGCTGCCTGGTGCTCGACATCCGCATGCCGGCGATGAGCGGCATGGAGCTGCAGCAGCAGCTGAACCTGCGCGGCGCCATCATCCCGGTGATCTTCATCACCGGCCACGGCGACGTGCCGATGGCGGTGGAAGCCATGCAGCACGGCGCCTTCGACTTCCTGCAGAAGCCGTTCCGCGACCAGGACCTGATCGACCGCATCCAGAAGGCGCTGGCGCGCGACCGCGACAACCGCGCTGCGCTGCAAAAGCACGACGGCATCCGCGCCAGCCTGGCATCGCTTACCCCGCGCGAACGGGAGGTGCTCGAGCTGCTGACCCAGGGCATGCAGAACAAGGTCATGGCCGCGAAGCTGGATCTGTCGCAACGCACCGTCGAGATCCACCGCGCGCATGTCATGGAGAAGATGGGCGCGAACTCGGTGGCACAGCTGGTGCGCATGGTGCTGGATACAAAGGAAGCCTGACGCCGATAGCGCCCCACGATAGGTATTCCTTCGTATTTTGCCGGTCACAAGCGCGTGCAATGCTTGGCGTCGGCAAGGGGCGATGGAGAATACCCATGGAACATCGCTGGGGCAGCAGGATCCTCGTTGACCTGCCGGTACGCATCAGTGGCCAGGGAGTAACCGGCACCGGCACCCTGCGCAATCTCAGTGTCAGTGGCGGCTTCATCGAAACCGCGCTGCCGCTGGCCGTGCTGACCATGGTGCGCGTACAGATTCCGCGCGGCCTGGACGGCGGATTGCCGGCGGCCGATACATGGGGATTCGTCGTCCGCCATGAGCGCCACGGCATCGGCATGGAATGGTGCGATCTGGCGCCGCTGCCCCTGCAGGTTCGCGCATTAAGCTGGCATTCAGTTTCGCGGCAACGCAGCGTGGCGCCGGTGGCGCGTAACGATTTCTTAATCCTGCCAGGCAGCGCCGCCGGAACTATCGGGGCGGCCCGCGCTCCAACCTATCGAGCGCCTTTAAGCGCTACCCGCTTCCCTCCCTGAGCGGGTTCGCCGTCCGGCATCGAGACCTGCCCGACGGTACTTCAACCCCGGCGGTTAATCCGCCGGGGTTATTTCTTTTCCGAGCCCCGCAATACCGCGCGTGCGTGCTCGACGCCCTCGCCGGCGTGTGCCGAAAAAAGCTGGCAGCTGGCCCTTCCTGAAAGCATCTGCTCCGCGGCATGCAAGGCCCGCAGTGCGTGGCCGCGCGGCAGCTTGTCCGATTTCGCCAGCAGCACATGCATCGCCGCCGGGGG
>DATJXQ010000139.1:0-6104 GCA_035500015.1 Steroidobacteraceae bacterium | reverse complement strand
CCGCGGAGACCACGCAGACGAAGTAATACACGGCGAAGCGTCGTGCTCCGACCAGCCGTTCGATGTCCGGCCCGAACATGTACAGCGCGAACATGTTGAACAGGATGTGCGTGTACTGCTGCCGGTCGTGCAGGAAGGCGTAGGTGACCAGCTGCCAGACATGAAAACCGGGGCCGTAGCCGTAGCTGTCCACCGGCCACAGCGCAAAGGCATCCAGCGGCATGAACTGCTGCAGCAGGAACACCGCCACGCAGGCCAGCAGGATGTTGCGGACGACGGGGGTCACTCGGCCACCGCGCTCTCGGCGGCGCGCGACATGCGGCGGCGCTCGTTGTCGGTGAGGTAGCGCTTGCGGATGCGGATGGACTGCGGCGTGACCTCCACCAGCTCGTCGTCGGCGATGAATTCCACCGCGTACTCCAGCGTCAGCTCGATCGGCGGCGTCAGCAGGATGGCATCGTCCTTGCCCGCGGCGCGGATGTTGGTGAGCTTCTTGGTCTTGATCGGGTTCACGACCAGATCGTTTTCCCGCGAGTGGATGCCGATGATCATGCCCTCGTAAAGCTTCTCGCCCGGGTTCACGAACATGCGGCCGCGTTCCTGCAGGTACCACAGCGCGTAGGCCACGGCCTCGCCGTGCTCATTGCTGATCAGCACGCCGTTGCGGCGCTCGGCGACTTCGCCCTTCAGCGGCGCGTAACCGTCGAACACATGGCTCATCAGCCCGGAGCCGCGGGTCAGGTTCATGAACTCGCCCTGGAAGCCGATCAGCCCGCGGGCCGGCACGCGGTATTCGATGCGCACCCGGCCGCGGCCGTCCATGGACATGTCGCGCATCTCGGCGCGGCGCGTGCCGAGGGCCTCCATCACGCCGCCCTGGTGCGCTTCCTCCACGTCCACGGTGAGCGCCTCGTAGGGCTCGTGCGTGACGCCGTCGACGTTCTTCAGCAGCACCTGCGGGCGCGATACCGCCAGTTCATAGCCCTCGCGGCGCATGTTCTCGATCAGGATGGTCAGGTGCAGCTCGCCGCGGCCCGACACGCGGAACACGTCGGCATCGGCGGTTTCCTCCACGCGCAGCGCCACGTTGTGCTCCAGTTCGCGCAGCAGGCGTTCGCGGATCTGGCGGCTGGTGACGAATTTGCCCTCGCGGCCGGCCAGCGGCGAGGTGTTCACCTGGAAGTTCATCTGCAGCGTGGGCTCGTCCACGGCGATCGGCGGCAGGCCCGCGGGATGCTCGGGATCGCACAGCGTGATGCCGATGTTGATGTCCTCGACACCGGTGATGGCGACGATGTCGCCGGCGTCGGCGGATTCCACCGGGCCGCGTTCCAGGCCCTTGAAGGCCAGCACCTGCGCGACCTTGCCGGCGCCGCGCTCCTCGTCCCCGTAGCGCAGCACCACGTTTTGTCCGGGCTTGACCGAGCCGCGGCGGATGCGGCCGATGCCAATGCGGCCCACATAGGAATTGTAGTCGAGCGTGGAGACCTGCAGCTGCAGCGGCCCCGCCGCGTCGGCCTGCGGCTCGGGCACGTACCTCAGTATGGCCTCGAACAGCGGCGCCATGTCCGGCTGCTGCTGTGTCTGGTCAAGGCTCGCCCAACCCTGCAGCGCCGAGGCATAGACCACCGGGAAATCCAGCTGCTCGTCCGTGGCGCCCAGCTTGTCGAACAGGTCGAAGGTCTGGTCGATCACCCACCCCGGGCGCGCGCCCGGGCGATCCACCTTGTTCACCACCACGATGGCCTTGTGCCCGAGGCCCAGCGCCTTGCGCGTGACGAAGCGCGTCTGCGGCATCGGGCCTTCCACCGCGTCCACCAGCAGCAGCACGCCATCCACCATGGACAGCACCCGCTCCACCTCGCCGCCGAAATCCGCGTGGCCCGGCGTGTCGACCACGTTGATGCGCACTCCGCCATAGTCGATGGCGCAGTTCTTCGCCAGGATGGTGATGCCGCGCTCCTTCTCGATGGCGTTGGAATCCATGATGCGTTCGCCCACCTTTTCGTGGGCGGCGAAGGTACCGGACTGCTTCAGCAGGCAGTCGACCAGCGTGGTCTTGCCGTGGTCGACGTGGGCGATGATGGCGATGTTGCGGATCGGGCGCGGCATGGGCGGGGTGGGAAGGAAAAAGGGCGGCGAGGTTACCAGTTTCGCCGCGCCAGCGGCTATCGCTGGAAATCCCTGCGGCGGGCAGTGCGCCGTGTCAGCCGCCGACGTCGCGGTTCGCGATGATCCGGCGCAGGAAATGTTTCAGCTGCGTGAATTCCTCGTGCGTGAAGCCGGCGAGGTGGTTGTTGTACACGGCAGCCAAGTGGTGCGGAATCAGCGTGGTCAGCTCGCGGCCCTGTTCGGTTAGCGTCAGTTCCACGACTCGGCGGTCGGTCGAGCTGCGCGTGCGTAGCAACAGCCCCTTGGCCTCGAGGCGATCCAGCATGCGCGTCATCGCGCCGGTATCGGTGTTGAGGTCGCGCGCCAGGCTCGCCGCCGTCGGATTGCCGCCACGCGAAATGATCATCAGCGGCGCCCACTGCACGGAGGTGAGGCCGTGCGGCCGCATCGCGGTCTCCGCGGCGCGCATCAACGTGGATACTGTCGTGCGCAGCAAGTAGCCGATGGATTCCTCGGCCGACCATTGGTCGCCGCGATAGAAATCAGGAATGGGTAACTTTTCTCCGCTCATCTCAGTACAGTATTTGCACGGGCAGTTACGGTCAATCCCAAAATGCGCTTTTTTCAGTTAAAATTCTTCAAATGAGCGTCACCCCCGAGAGCTTCGAATCAGCCTTTGCCAAGGCAGTGGATTTGGGCAACAAGCTGGCGGACAAGGACAAGGACGCCGACCTGTGGGATATCGCGGATGGATTGCTCGCCGGTGCGGTGCAGTACTGGCTGTATTCGCGCCAGCCCTGCGGTGATCCGCGCTGCCAGGATTGCCTGCCAATCAGTACCGCCGAAGCGCGCGTCGAGGAGCTCAAGCGCCTGGTGCGCGAACTGGCTGCCGACAGCGAGTACTACCACACGCCCACCGATTCCAACGCCGGCCGCGCCTGAGGCGCTGCCCGGCCGATTTCCCGGTCGCATGTCCATCCAGACGGAAGTCGTCATCGTCGGTGCCGGTCCCTGCGGGCTGTTCCAGGTGTTCGAGCTGGGACTGCTGGGCATCAAGGCCCACATCCTCGATTCGTTGCCGGTGCCCGGCGGGCAGTGCGCCGAGCTGTATCCGGAAAAGCCCATCTACGACATCCCGGCGTTGCCCTCCGTGGGAGCGCAGGAACTGGTGGACCGGCTGCTGGAACAGATCCGGCCGTTCGGCGCGGAGATGCATTTCGGGCACGAGGTCACCGCGGTGCGCAGGCGCGACGACGGGCGCTTCAACGTGCACACCGCGGGCGGTCTGGAGTTCGACGCGGGCGCGGTGATCATCGCCGGTGGCGTCGGTTCGTTCCAGCCGCGGCGCCTCGGCGTGGAAGGCGCGGAGCATTTCGAGGGCAGCCAGATCGCCTATCGCGTGCGTTCCGCGGCCGAATACCACGGCAAGCGGCTGGTGATTTTCGGCGGCGGCGACTCGGCGCTGGACTGGACGCTGGCGCTGGCCGAGCGCGCGAGCTCGCTGGCGCTGGTGCATCGTCGCGCGGAGTTCCGCGCCGCGCCGGCATCCGTGGCGAAAATGCAGCAGCTGGTGGCGGCCGGCAGGATGCGGCTGCTCGAAGGCACGGCGCAGTCGCTGATCATCGAGAACGCGGCGCTGGCCGGCGTGCGCGTGAAGGACAACGCCGGCGCCACGCACGAGCTGCCGGCCGAGCGGCTGCTGGCCTTCTTCGGCCTCGCGCCCAAGCTCGGGCCGATCGCCGAGTGGGGACTGGAACTCGAAAAGCGCGCGCTGAAAGTCGACACGGAGAAATTCCAGACCAGCGTGCCGGGCATCTTCGCCGTGGGCGACATCAACACCTATCCGGGCAAGAAGAAGCTGATCCTGTCCGGCTTCCATGAGGCCGCGCTGGCGGCTTTCGCGGTGCAGGCGCACCTGTACCCCGGCAAGCGGCAGTTCCTGCAATACACGACCACCAGCCCGGTGATGCACCAGCGGCTGGGCGTCGCCGATCCACCCCCGCAATAGCCATGCTCGCCCCGCTCGCGGAACTGCTGCACCTGCTGGAGCTGGAACCGCTGGAGGTGGACCTGTTCCGCGGCGCCAGCCGTGACATCGGCAGTCCGCAGGTGTTCGGCGGCCAGGTGCTGGGGCAGGCGCTGCACGCGGCGCATGCCACGGTCGAGGGCCGCCAGGTGCATTCGCTGCATGCCTATTTCCTGCGGCGCGGCGACTTCCACGCACCCATCGTCTATCAGGTCGACCGCAGCCGCGACGGCGGCAGTTTTTCCAGCCGCCGCGTGGTGGCGATCCAGCACGGCGCGCAGATCTTCCACATGTCGGCCTCGTTCCAGCAGCCTGAAGCCGGTCTCGAGCACCAGCTGCCGATGCCGCGCGTGCCGCCGCCGGAAGCATTGCCCGATCTGCGCGCAGTGCTGGAAGCACAGGACTTCCCGCTGCCCGATGTCGTGCGGCGCTTCTCCGGCCGCAATTCGCCCTTCGAGTTCCGCAGCGTGCAGCCGCTGAAATTCCCGGATCCCGATCCGGGCGAGCCGCGCCTGGACGTGTGGTTCCGCGCCGTGGACCGTCTGGGCGATGACCCGCGGCGCCATGCCGAGCTGTTGGCCTATGTCTCGGATTACCACCTGATCGGGGCGGCGCTGCGGCCGCACGGCTATTGGCTGGGCAGTCCCGGCATCGTGGTGGCCAGCATCGACCATGCCATGTGGTTCCACCGGCCGATGCGCGTGGATGACTGGCTGCTGTACTGCATCGAAAGTCCCGCCGCGGCGGGCGCACGCGGCTTTTCGCGCGCCAGCATTTTCACCCGCGATGGCGTGCTGGTGGCGAGCACGGCGCAGGAAGGCCTGATGCGCGTCATGCGCAGCTAACCACAGCGATGCGGTGTTGCCGCGCGCTTTATAGCACCTTGCCGGGATTGAGGATGCCGTGCGGATCGAGCGCGTGCTTGATGCGGTGCATGGCGGCCAGTTCCGCCGCTGAAGCGTAGCGCCGCAGTTCATCCACCTTGAGGCGGCCGATGCCATGCTCGGCGCTGAAACTGCCGCCGGACTGCGCGACCAGATCATGGATTGCGCGCCGCAGCGGCGCCTCGCGTTGCGCGAACGCCGCCGCATCGGCTCCCGCGCGCTGGTTGATGTTGAAATGCAGGTTGCCGTCGCCGGCGTGGCCGTAGGCCACGAGGAATCCTTCCGGGGCAAGCCGCGCGACCAGCGCGGCGCCGGCTTCGATGAAACGCGGCAGGTTCGCCACCGGCACGCTGATGTCGTGCTTCAGGCTGGCGCCCGCCTCGCGCTGCGCTTCCGGCACCGATTCCCGCAGGCGCCAGAAGCCGGCGCGCTGGGCGGCACTGGCCGCGATGGCGGCATCGATGACGAGGCCCTGCTCGCCGGCCGCCGCCAGGGCCTGCGCGAGCACCGCATCCAGGTCCTGCGTGCCGCCGCCTTCCAGTTCCACCAGCAGGTACCACGGGCTTGGCGTGACGGCCGGATCGCGTGCGGCGGGAATGTGCTGCAGCACCAGCTGCAGCGCCGCATCCGGCAGCAGTTCGAGTGTCGTGAGCCGGCCATCGCCGGCCGCGCGCAGCCGTTGCAGCAGCTCCAGCGCCGCGGTGGGCGAGGGCACGGCCACCCAGGCGGTGGCGGTGGCCTGCGGCAGCGGAAACAGCTTCAGGCAAGCTGCGGTGATCACCCCCAGCGTGCCCTCGCTGCCGATCAGCAGGCGCGTGAGGTCGTAGCCGGTGTTGTCCTTGGCCAGTGGCGAGAGCTGCGAGATCACGCTGCCGTCGGCCAGCACGGCCTCCAGTCCGAAGGTGAGCTCACGCATCATGCCGTAGCGCAGTACCGCCGTGCCGCCGGCGTTGGTGGCCAGGTTGCCGCCGATCTGGCAGCTGCCCTGCGAACCCAGGCTCAGCGGGAACAGCCGGTCCGCCTGCTGCGCGGCTTCGCGCACCGCGGCCAGCGTGCAGCCGGCTTCGGCCACCAGCGCGAAG
>DATJXQ010000138.1:0-7146 GCA_035500015.1 Steroidobacteraceae bacterium | reverse complement strand
CCTGGGCGTCCGTGCTGCGTTCGACGGACAACGCGGGTCCGTGCGCGGCCACGCGCACGGTGCCGGTCAGCGGGATCGGCAGCTCGCCCGCGGCGCAGCTGCCCACGCTGGCGTGGCCGGCATCCCGCGTTGCATGCACGGCGATGCACCAGCTGCCATAGTTGACGCCGACGGCGCTGGGAGCCGCCTCGTACGCGCGATCACCACGGCGCAGGCTGTCGCAGTGGTCGGTGCCACCGCAGCCCGGTCCGCCGAAGGGTGCCCGTTCCACCAGGATGCGGCCGGCGATGTGCCGGATGCCCTGCGCGCGCAGCTGCGCCGCCAGCGACCACAGCGTGGTTTCGTCCAGCGTGGCATCGCCTTCACCGCGCAGTACCAGGTCTCCGTGTACCTCGCCGCCAGCCGGTACGGCGGTGGCGCTGAGCGTCGTGGCGAAGGTCTTGTCCGGCGGCCAGGTGTCCAGCGCCGCCGCGGCCACCAGGATCTTGCTGAGCGAGGCGGGCGTCAGGGGCTGCGCGGCGGTGAGCTGTGCCAGCGGCTTGTCGGCATCCAGATCCCAGATCGCGGCGCTGACGCGCGCCCCGCGTGCTGCGAGCCGGGCGAGACTGTCGAAATCGGCCGCCGCCGCACCGCGCGCGGCCAGCAGCAGCGCGGCGCTCAGCAGCAGCCGTTCACGCAGCGCCACTTCTGCTCCAGCTGCGCGCGGAAGAATTCGCGCTCGCCCAGCGGCGTGGCCCGCGGCGCGCTGGTCCGCATGTGTGCGAGGTACTTCTCGTAGGCGTCATCGCCGGTGACGCCGCGCAGCAGCGACAGTCCCCCCGAGAGGATGCGCCGCACTCCGTAGGCCGCCGCGGCCATCAGGGTGCACCGCGCAGCACGGCATCGAGCCGCGTCGCCACGCGCGGCGCTTCCGAGGTTGCGGGCACGGGCTTGCCGGCCAGGTGGCGCCACGCGATGCGCAGCATTTCGGCGATCACGATCCACATCAGCAGCAGGAACAGCACCGTGAGCCAGCCGTCCAGCCGCTGGTTGAAGATCAGCGTCGGGGCCACCGCGGCGCGCGCGGCGGGCAGCGAACCGGCGGCCAGCTGGCCGGCGAGCGCGTCCGCGCCGGCGAAGAAGCCGAGCTTCGCGTCGGGGCTGAAGATCTTCTGCAGCGCCGCGGTGCTGGTGACGATGCTGATCCAGGCCAGCGGCAGCGCCGTGACCCAGGCGTAGCGGAACTTGCCGCTCTTGATCAGTACGCCGGTGCAGACGGAGAGCGCGATGGCGGCCAGCATCTGGTTGGCGATGCCGAACAGCGGCCACAGGATGTTGATGCCGCCGTTCGGATCGATGACTCCCACGTACAGGAAGTAACCCCAGGCCGCCACCACCAGCGAGCTGGCGATCAGCACGGAGGGGTACCAGGAGGTGCGGCCCAGCGGCTTCACGACCTGCCCCAGCCCGTCCTGCAGCAGGAAGCGGCAGGCGCGCGTGCCCGCGTCCACGGTGGTGAGGATGAAGATGGCCTCGAACATGATGGCGAAGTGATACCACACCGCCAGCAGCCCGCGGCCGAAGGCGCTGCCGAAGATGCTGGCCATGCCCACGGCCAGCGAGGGCGCACCGCCGGTGCGCGCGAACAGCGAGCTCTCGCCGACCGACTTCGCCAGCTGCTGCATCTGGTCCACGGTGACCGGGAAGCCCCAGCCGGAGATGGTGTGCACCGCATCCGCCGCCGCCGCGCCCACCACGCCGGCGCCGCTGTTGATGGCGAAGTACACGCCCGGGTCGAGCAGCGTGGCGGCGATCACCGCCATGATGCCCACCAGCGATTCGACGGCCATGCTGCCGTAGCCGGCCAGGCGGATGTCACCCTCGTTCGACACCATCTTCGGCGTGGTACCGCTGGATACCAGCGCGTGGAAACCTGACAGCGCGCCACAGGCGATGGTGATGAACACGAACGGAAACACCTTGCCGGCGAACAGCGGCCCGGTGCCGTCGGTGAAGCGCGTCAGCGCCGGCATGCGGATTTCGGGATGAATGGCCACCACCGCCAGCACCAGCAGCAGCACCACCGAGATCTTCAGGAAGGTGGAGATGTAGTCGCGCGGCGCCAGCAGCACCCACACCGGCAGGATGGCCGCCACCCAGCCATAGGCGATCACGAGCCAGGCCAGCGATACGCCCTCGAAGTTGAAGCGCGGGCCCCACACCGGATCGTTGGCGACCCAGCCGCCGGCCACGACCGCGAACAGCAGCAGCGCGAGGCCGATGATGGAGCCCTCCAGCACCTTGCCGGGCCGCCACACGCGCATGTACAGGCCCACCAGCAGCGCGATGGGTATGGTCATCATCACGGTGAAGGTGGCCCACGGGCTGTGCTTCATCGCGTTGACCACCACCAGGCCCAGCACCGCGATGACGATCACCACGATCATCAGCGTGCCGAGCATGGCCGCGGTGCCGCCCAGCGGGCCCAGCTCGTCGCGCGCCATCTGGCCGAGGCTTTTGCCATTGCGGCGCGTGGAGATGAACAGCACCGTCATGTCCTGCACGCAGCCGCCGAGCACCGCACCCACCAGCAGCCACAGCGTGCCCGGCAGGTAGCCGAACTGCATGGCAAGGGTCGGTCCAACCAGCGGGCCGGCGCCGGCGATGGCGGCGAAGTGATGCCCGAACAGCACCCAGCGCTGGGTCGGCACGAAGTCGCGGCCGTTGCTGAGGCGCTCGGCAGGCGTGGCGCGGCTGCGGTCGATCACGTAGACGCGGGTCTCGATCCACTTGGCGTAGAAGCGGTAGCCGAGCACGTAGATGCAGGCTGCCGCGGTGACGATCCACAGCGAGTTGATGGGTTCGTTGCGCAGCAGCGCGATGCCGGCCAGCGCGCCACCGCCGACCACCGCCAGCAAGGCCGCCACGAGTTTCGCCTTCATGTGTTTTCTCCCCCAGCCGATCGGCGCTGGCGGAGTGTGGCAGATTGTGGTTCGGCGGCGGAAGGGGTATTTATGACGCCGGCCGGGCAAACAAGAAGAGGTGCCTCATGAACGTGGGACAGGTTGTCGCCCAGGTCCTGAAGCTCGAAGGGGTCGAGTATCTGCTGACCTATCCGCTCAATCCGCTCACCGAACGTGCGGCCGAGGTGGATATCCGTCCCATCGTCGTGCGCCAGGAGCGCATCGGCATCCACATGGCCGACGCCATCGGGCGGCTCTCCTCGGCCGACAAGGTCGGCGTGTTCGCCTGCCAGGAGGGCCCGGGCATCGAGAATGCCTTCGGCGCCGTGGCCCAGTGCTGGTCCGAGGGCGTGCCGCTGATCGTGTTCCCCAGTGGCGGCGCGTCCTTCGTGAAGCCGGCCTTCAACGCCACGCTGAATTTCCAGCATGTGACCAAGCACGCCGAGATCGTCAGCAATCCGAACCAGATCCTGCCGGCGCTGCGCCGCGCCTTCAGCATTGCCCGCCAGGGGAGGCCGGGGCCGGTGCTCATCGAGGTCGGCGGCATCTGGAGCCAGGAAGTGCCGGGGGATTTCGCATACACGCCGGCGCGGCGCATCCGCTCGGCGCCGGATCCGCAGGACGTGGACGCCGCCGCCGCCGCGCTGATCGCCGCGCAGCGGCCGCTGATCTACGCCGGGCAGGGCATTCACTATGCAAAGGCCTGGGATGAGCTGAAGGCCGTGGCCGAGCTGCTGGAGGCGCCGGTGTGCAGCAGCCTGGAGGGCAAGAGCGCTTTCCCCGAGACGCATCCGCTGGCGCTGGGTTCCGGCGGCCCGAAGATGTCGCGCGCGGTGGATGCGCACGTGCAGGACGCGGACCTGGTATTCGGTGCCGGCGCGAGCTTCACTGCCACCGGTTTCGGCATCCAGTTCCCTACCAAGGACAAGACCTTCGTCCACAACACCATCGATCCGCATGACGTGGACAAGAACATCCCGGCGCAGCACGCCATGGTGGGCGATGCGAAGCTGGCGCTGGCGATGCTGCACGAGGCGCTGAAGGACCGGCTGAAGAAACCGCGCGGCCTGACGCCGGCGGTGACCGCCCGCATCAAGGGGCTGAACGACCCGTGGATGGCCGAGTGGCTGCCGCGCCTCACCAGTGAGGAAAAGCCGCTGTCGCCATACCGCGTGATCTGGGACCTGATGCACATCGCCGACGTCCCCAACACCATCGTCACGCACGATGCCGGCAGCCCGCGCGATGAGGTCACGCCGTTCTGGAAGTCGGTCACGCCACTGTCATACATCGGCTGGGGCAAGACCACGCAGCTGGGCTACGGGCTGGGCCTGGCGATGGGCGCGAAGCTCGCGCATCCGGAGAAGCTGTGCATCAACTTCTGGGGCGACGCGGCCATCGGCATGACCGGCATGGATTTCGAAACCTGCGTGCGCAACAAGATCCCCATCCTGTCCATCCTGTTCAACAACTTCGGGATGCACATGGAGGACGAGCAGATGGCGCTGTCGCGCAGGAAGTACGGCTCCACCGACATCTCCGGCAACTACAGCGAGTTCGCGAAGGCCCTCGGCGGCTACAGCGAGCGCGTCACCGATCCGGACCAGGTGGCGCATGCGCTGCTCAACGGCATCGCCGCCACGAAAGAGGGCAGGCCGGTGCTGCTGGAATTCATCACCACCGCCGACAAGGTGTATTCCTGGCCGACGCGCAAGGGCTATGGCGCGGCGCCCGAGGAGCCGAAGAAGAGCTGAGGCGGCGGTCCGCCCGCTCAGCGCCGCAGCCGTATCTTGATGGTATCGCTGCGCAGCCCGTCGGCGCTGGCCGTGATGCGCAAGGTGCCGGTGGCGCCGTGCGTGGCCTGCACGATCACCAGCGCGAGGCCGTTGAAGGCCCGGCGTGTCGTCGCACGGAAGGGCTCGAAGCTCGTCGGGTCGCCATTGTCCGTGGCGACGATGCGTCCCGGGCCCTCGACCGAGAATTGCAGCGAGTCCTGCGCACGCGGCACGGTGAGGTGATGCGCGTCCTGGATGGCGGCGGTGATGAATACCAGGTCGCGGCCGTCGGCCCGGATATGGCGCTGGTCGGTGCTGAGGTGCACGCGGGCGGCCGGGCCGGTGGTCTTCACCTCATCGGTGGCCCAGCGGTGGCCATTGCGGTAGGTCACCACGCGCAGCGTGCCGGGCTGGTAGATCACGTCATCCCAGCGCAATCGGTATTCGCCGGCGCCGCGTTTGCGCCGGCCGAGCGACTTGCCATTGAGGAACAGCTCGCCCTCGTCGCCGGAGGTATAGACCATCACGGGCGTCGGCACCGGCGCGCCATCGGCGTCTTTCAGTCCCACGCGTTCCGGCCAGTTCCAGTGCGGCAGGATATGCGCCATCTTCAGGTCCGGGCGCCATCGCGCCTGGTACAGGTAGAAGCGGTCCTTGCGAAAGCCCGCCAGGTCGATGATGCCGAAGTAGGAGCTGCGCGAGGCGTCAAAGGGCGTGGGCTCGCCGAGGTAATCCCAGCCCGTCCACACGAATTCGCCGCCGACATATGGATAGGTGTCCTGGGTCTGGAACTCGCGGTCGGGTGAGTAGGACCAGGGCGCGAAATTCAGGTCATAGGAGCTGACCTGGCGCCGCGCCACGTCCTCGCCACTGCCCGCGGAGACAGCGATGCCGAACCCGGGCGGCACCGGAAAGGTGTACTCGCCGCGACTGCTGAGCGTGGAAGCGGTCTCGCTGCCGTAGACCAGCGCCTGCGGGAAGTGCTCGTGGAACACCGGGTATTGCGGCGGCCCGCCGTAGACTCCGGTGCCCTGGTAGTTCAGGCCGATGGCGTCGACGGCGCCTGCGAATGCACCGGTGGCGCGCGCGCTGTTCATGGCGCTGGTCACGGGCCGCGTGGGATCCTCCTCGTGAACGATGGCCGCCAGCGAGCGCGCCAGCGCGGCGCCGGCCTCCCCGCCATTCTGCTCGCCGACTTCGTTGCCGATGCTCCACATCACCACCGAGGGATGGTTGCGGTCGCGACGCAGCAGCGCGCGCAGGTCCTGCTCATGCCAGTCGTCGAACAGCAGGTGGTAGTCGAGCGGACGCTTCTGTGCGCGCCACACATCGAAGGCTTCGTCCATCACCAGCAGGCCCATCTCGTCGGCCATCTGCAGCAGTTCCGGCGCCGGCGGATTGTGGCTGGTGCGGATGGCGTTCACGCCCATCTCCACCAGCTCATCGAGCTGGCGCCGCAGCGCCCGCTCGTTGAGTGCGGCGCCGAGGGCGCCGAGATCGTGGTGCATGCAGACGCCCTGGAAATCCAGAGGCTGGCCGTTGATCGAGAATCCCTGGTCCGCGTCGAAGCGCAGCGTGCGGATGCCAAAGGGCGTTTCGTAGCGATCCACCTCCGCGCCATCGCGCAGCACCGTCGTGACGAGGGCGTAGCGGTTGGGGTGCTGATGCGGCGGCGGGCCCCACAGCCGCGGGTGCGCGACCAGCGCCTGCTGTTCCAGCGTGGCGCTGGCGCCGTGTGGCACCTGCAGCAGTGCGGGAGCGGTGGTGGCCACGGCGCGTCCCGCGTGCCGGCCCTTTGCATCCAGCGGTACGATGCTGGAAATGACGGTGACCCCGGCATCCTGCAGGGAATCGTTGTCGACGGTCACCCGCATCATCACCGTGGCGCTGTCCCGGCTCACTGCCGGCGTCGTGACGTAGGTGCCCCATTGCCCGACATGCAGCGGCGCGGTCCTGACCAGCCACACATGACGGTAGATGCCGCCGCCCGGATACCAGCGCGAGGCGTCTTCCGGATTGTCCAGGCGGATCGCGATGACGTTGCGCGAGCCCGGCTTCAGGTGCGGTGTGAGGTCCACGCGCCACGAGGTATAGCCATAGGGCCAGCCACCAGCCAGTTCCCCGTTGACCCACACGGCCGCATAGGACATGGCGCCGTCGACATCGAGGAAGATCGAACGGCCCGCATCCGTCGCGGGAATGTCCAGCACCTTGCGGTACCAGCCCACGCCGTAGAACGGCAGGCGTCCGCGCGCGCCGCTGCCCGAAGCGCTGAACTCGCCTTCCACGCCCCAGTCGTGCGGCAGGTCCAGCGTGCGCCACGTACTGTCGTCATAGTCGGGCGAGGCAAACGGCAGCTCGGCAGCCGGCGCGCCGGGCGGTGGTGGCGCGCGGCGCGCGGCATCGGCCAGGAACGGATTGCCCGTCGG
>DATJXQ010000137.1:0-7198 GCA_035500015.1 Steroidobacteraceae bacterium | reverse complement strand
CGGCGCCGGCGCGCATGGCGCCGGACCAGAGGCTGGACGCCGAGCTGCGGCTGGAGGATCCCAACCGGCAGGCGTTCGGCTTCGACCTGGATGCCTGCCTGCCGGCGACCGACGGCACGCTGCACTGCGCGCACGATCCATGAGCTTCGCGATCGGTCCGTGGCGCATTCCGGCACGCGCGGTGCTTGCGCCCATGGCCGGTGTCACCGACCGGCCATTCCGCATCCTGTGCCGCCGCCTCGGCGCCGGCCTCGCGGCCTCGGAGATGATCACCGCCGACCAGCGCCTGTGGCATACGGCGAAATCGCGCCAGCGCATGAACCACGAGGGCGAGCCGGAACCGCGCGTGGTGCAGCTCGCCGGCAACGATCCGCGGCAGCTGGCCGAGGCCGCGCGCGCCAACGTCGACCTGGGCGCGCAGATCATCGACATCAACCTCGGCTGTCCGGCGAAGAAGGTTTACGGGAAGCTGTGCGGCTCGGCGCTGCTCGGCGATCCGCCGCTGGTGGGGCGGCTGGTCGCCGCGGTCGCCGGCGCGGTGGCTGTGCCGGTGACTGTCAAGATCCGCACCGGCATCGATCGGCAGCACATCAATGCCCAGGAGATATCACGCATTGCAACAGAAGCGGGCGCCCGCGCCATCGCCGTGCACGGCCGCACGCGCATGGATTTCTACGCAGGCGCGGCAGAGTACGACAACATCCGCGGCGTGGCGCGCGCGACACGCATTCCCGTCATCGCCAACGGAGATATTGACAGCGCGGAAAAAGCGGCGGAAGTGCTGGAATTCACGCACGCCGCGGCGGTGATGATCGGCCGCGCCGCGCATGGCGCGCCATGGATCTTCCGCGATGTCAACGCATTTCTCGAAACCGGAAAAATTCCGCCGCCACTCTTGCGCAGCGAGATCAGAGACATCATTCTTCAACACATTGCGGCGCTGTACGCATTCCATGGTGAAGCGGCCGGCGTACGTATGGCGCGCAAGCATCTTGGCTGGTATTGCGGGCGGCATGGCGGCACGGTGGGGTTGCGGCCAGGGCTGATGGCCGCCGAATCAACGGCGGCGCAATACGCGATCGCGGCCGCGGGCTTCGGGCGCTGGGTTGAAGCAGGGCATAACGAGAACGACAGGGCCGGATGGGAGCAGTGGGATGCGCACGAGCCGTACGAACCGCAAGGCTGCGAAGCCGAAGCTTGCCTATAGCCCCGTCGCACGCGGTCCGAGAATTCCCCTGCAGGCCGAACTGCCGCTGCGCGAGCACGCCGAGCGCGCACTGGCGGATTATTTCGCCAACCTGAACGGCCACCGGCCGGCGCGGCTGTACAACCTGGTGCTGCGCGAGGTCGAAGAGCCGCTGTTCCGCACGGTGCTCGACCATGCCGGCGGCAACCAGAGCCAGGCGGCCATCATCCTTGGCATCACGCGCGCCACGCTGCGCAAGAAGCTGCGCGAATTCGGGCTGTCGGCGTAAGCTTCCCCTGCCGGGCCCGGCCCGGATGCACGAACAAGGCTTGCGACTGAAATGGATCTGCCGATCCGCCGTGCCCTGCTTTCCGTCTCGGACAAGTCCGGGTTGCTCGAACTCGCGCGGCAACTGGCCGCGCGCGGCATCGTGCTGCTGTCCACCGGCGGCACCGCGCGCGCGCTGCTTGAAGCCGGCATCGCGGTGCGCGAAGTCGCCGATTTCACCGGCTTCCCGGAAATCATGGACGGGCGCGTCAAGACGCTGCACCCGAAGATCCACGGCGGCCTGCTGGGCCGGCGCGGCACCGACGATGAGGTGATGGCGCGGGAAGGCATTCTGCCCATCGACCTGCTGGTGGTGAACCTCTACCCGTTCGCGGCGACGGTGGCCAGGGCCGGCGTCAGCTACGAGGAGGCCATCGAGAACATCGACGTGGGCGGGCCGGCCATGCTGCGTGGCGCCGCCAAGAACCACGCCGACGTCACCGTGGTGGTGGACCCTGCCGATTATCCGGCGCTGCTGGCGGAACTGGATTCCGGCGGCGGCGCCACGCGCTTCGAATTCCGCGCACGGCTCGCCACCAAGGCCTTCGCACACACCGCCACCTATGACGCGCTGGTGGCCGGCTACCTGGCGCGCGCGCATCCCAACCCCGCCGATCCATTTCCGGTCAACCTGGGTCTCGGCCTGACACGCATCGCAGTGCTGCGCTATGGCGAGAATCCGCACCAGCGCGCCGCGTTCTACCGCGATGCGGATACGCCGCCCGACAGCATCGCCGGCGCGCGCTTCGCGCAGGGCAAGGAGCTCTCGTTCAACAACATCGCCGACGCGGACACCGCGCTGGAATGCGTGCGGCAGTTCCAGCAGGCGGCCTGCGTCATCGTCAAGCACGCCAATCCCTGCGGGGTGGCGGTGGCCGAGGATCCGGCCACCGCCTATGCGCGCGCCTACCGCACCGATCCGACTTCTGCCTTCGGCGGCATCATCGCCGTCAACGAGCCGCTCGACGGGCACCTGGCGCAGCTGATCCTCGGGCAGCAGTTCGTCGAGGTGGTGGTGGCGCCCGAGGTGCTGCCCGGCGCCATGATCCAGTTCGCGGCCAAGCCTAATGTGCGTGTGCTGGTCACCGGGCCGCTGCAGCGCCGCGCCGCGCCGGTGCGCGAACTGCGCAGTGTGGGCGGCGGCGTGCTGGCACAGGAAAGCGACGCCGGCTGGATCGAAGCCGACGACCTGGAGTGCGTGACGAAGCGGCAGCCCTCGCCGCAGGAACGCCGCGACCTGCTGTTCGCCTGGCGCGTCTGCAAGTTCGTGAAGTCCAACGCCATCGTGTTCGCGCGCGAGGAAGCCACCATGGGCATTGGCGCCGGGCAGATGAGCCGCGTGTATTCCAGCCGCATCGGCGCCATCAAGGCCGAGGATGCCGGCCTGACCGTGCGCGGCGCAGTGATGGCCTCCGACGCCTACTTCCCGTTCCGCGACGGCGTGGAAGTGGCCGCGCGGCAGGGCGTCACGGCGGTGATCCAGCCCGGCGGCTCGGTGCGCGACGCGGAAGTCATCGCCGCCGCCAACGAGGCCGGCATCGCCATGGTGTTCACCGGCATGCGGCACTTCCGCCATTGAGGCAGATGCGGTGAGCGGCGGCTACAAGGTGCTGGTCATCGGCGGGGGCGGACGCGAGCACGCGCTGGCCTGGAAGTGCGCGCAATCCCCGCGTGTCAGCGAGGTACTGGTCGCGCCCGGCAACGCGGGCACCGCGCGCGAGCCGCGGGTGCGCAATGTGCCCATCGCGGCCGGGCAGATCGACCAGCTGGCCGATCTGGCGGCGGCCGAAGGCGTGGCGCTGACCATTGTCGGGCCGGAGGGGCCGCTGGTCGCGGGCATCGTGGATCGCTTCGCCGCGCGGGGCCTGCCCTGCTTCGGGCCGCGCAGGACGCCGGCGCAACTCGAGGGCTCCAAGGCCTTCACCAAGGAATTCCTCGCGCGCCACGGCATTCCCACTGCGGGTTACCGCCGCTTCACGCGCGCGGATTTCGACGCGGCCTGGCTCGCCGCGCAGGCCGTGCCCATCGTGGTGAAGGCCAGCGGTCTGGCCGCCGGCAAGGGCGTGATCATCGCGCAGAGCGCCGCCGAGGCGGTCGAGGCGGCCGAATCCATGCTCGCGGGACGCTTCGGCGCGGCCGGCGAGGAAATCGTCATCGAGGAATTCCTGCAGGGCGAGGAAGCCAGCTTCATCGTGATGTGCGACGGCACGCATGTGCTGCCCATGGCCTCGAGCCAGGACCACAAGCGCCTGCGCGATGGCGACGACGGCCCCAACACCGGCGGCATGGGTGCGTATTCGCCCGCGCCGGTGGTCACGCGCGAGGTGCACGCGCGCATCATGCGCGAGGTGATCGAGCCCACGGTGCGCGGCCTCGCAGCCGACGGCATGCCCTTCACCGGCTTCCTGTATGCCGGCCTGATGATCGATGCCGCCGGCGCGCCGAAGGTGATCGAATACAACGTGCGCTTCGGCGATCCGGAGACGCAGCCGGTGCTGGCGCGGCTGCGTTCGGACATCACGGTGCTGTGCGAGGCGGCGCTGGCCGGCCGGCTCGACACCGTCACCGCCGAATGGGATCCGCGCGCCGCGCTCGGCGTGGTCATCGCCGCGCACGGCTATCCGGACGAAGTGCGCAAGGGCGATGTCGTCGACGGGCTGGAGCGCGCAGCGGGCCTGCCGGGCAAGCTGTTCCACGCGGGCACGGCCACGCGCGATGGCAAGATCGTCACCAGCGGCGGGCGCGTGTTCTGCGCCGTGGGCCTCGGCGCGGACGTCGCGGCCGCACAGCGCCAGGCCTACGCGCTGGTGGATGCGGTGCGCTTCGACGGCGCGCAGGCGCGGCGCGACATCGGCTTTCGCGCCATCGCGCGGGAGCGCCGGCGCTGAGCGCCTCGCAGCGCCTGCCGCATGTCACGCCAGCGCGCCTGGCGCTGCTGCGACGGCTGTTCGGCTGCACGCAGCGCCTCTCGCCCGCGCTTGCGGCGCGGGGCGCGTTCCATCTCTTCCTGCGCACCTACCGGCGTGCGCTGCGGCCCGAGGACGCCGCGCTGCTGGCGCGTGCGCGCCGGCAGCGCATCGCCGTCGGCAAGAATTCCGCAGTCGTGTACGAATGGGACGGTGCCGGACCCACCGTCATCATCCTGCATGGCTGGGGATCCAGCGCCGCGCGCTTCACGCTGCTCGCGCAGGCGCTGCACGCGGGCGGCTGGCGCGTGCTCGCCGTCGATGCGCCCGGCCATGGCGCCACCGACGGCCACAGCTCCAGCCTGCCGCAGTTCATGGCCTGCCTCGATGCCGTCGTCGAGCACTGCGGCAAACCACAGGCGCTGGTCGGACACTCGCTGGGCGCGCTGGCCATCGCCTGCCGGTATGCGGCCGCGCCACCAGGCTGGGCAGACGGGCTGCGATCGGTGGTATTGAGCAGCATGCCGCAGGGGGCGGAGTACCTGCTGCGCAAGTTCATCCATCTGCTGGGGTTGTCCGCCGCAACCGAGCAGCGGCTGCGCGCGCGCTTCCTGGCGCGCTTCGGCAGGCAGCCGTCCGAGTACGCCGCCATGCCCGGCGCGGGCCGCATCGCCGCGCGATTGCTGCTGCTGCACGACCGCAGCGACGACCTGATCCCCTATGAGCACAGCAGGGAGCTGGCCACGCAACTGCCGGCGGCGCAGTTCGTCACCACCGAGGGCCTCGGCCACAGTGCGCTGACGCGCGATGCCGCTACCATTGCCCGCATCGTGGAGTTTCTGGCATGAACGTGACGGTGCGCCGCGCCGACTTCGCGGCGCCCGCCGACGCCGATGCCATCCTGCGCCTCGTCGACGCCTATGCACGCGATCCGCGCGGCGGCGGCGCGCCGCTGCCGCCGGAAGTGCGCAGGCGGCTGGTGCCGGGACTGGCCGCGCATCCGGCCGCGCATGCCTGGCTGGCCTGCGCGGCCGATGAAGCCGCGGGCGTGTGCATCGCCTTCACCGGCTATTCGACCTTCAGCGCGCGGCCGCTGCTGAACATCCACGACCTGGCGGTGCTGCCGGCGCAGCGCGGCCGCGGCATCGGCCGCGCCTTGCTCGCGGCCGCCGAGGAATTCGCGCGCGCCACCGGCTGCTGCAAGCTCACGCTGGAAGTGCAGGAGGACAACCTGCCGGCCCGCCGCCTGTACGAGTACTGCGGTTTCCGCGACGTGCGGTACGGGGATTCCGGACCGACGCGCTTCCTCGGCAAGCCGCTGGACGGCTAGAAGCTCGCGCGCAGGAAGAACTCCGGGCCGCGATAGCGCAGCCGCAGGTAGCCGGGAAAGAAATCCGCGTCGGTGCTGTCCAGCCGGTAGCGCGTGTCGGCATAGCCCAGGCCCACCGCGAGATTGGGTCGCGCGCGGAACTGCACATCGGCATTCCACAGCACCGACGTGCCATCCACGCCGTGCGAGCTGAACGCGAGCACCTGCGCGGCGGCGCTGGCACTGAAGCGGCGCGTGAAGCGCCAGCAGGCCTGCCCGCCCAGCGTGGGATAGGGGCCGGCGGTATCCAGGTGCTCGCGCTTGAAGGTCGCCGGGGCTTCCAGCGATCCTTCGAGCTGTACCAGGTGGATGCCGAAACCCAGGCCCAGTTCCAGCTGCGGCTGCCGCACCAGCGAATACGTGTAAGCCAGGTTGAGCTGGCGCAGGTCCATGCGGGAATGGATCTCGCCGTCGCCGGGGCCGAAGGTGTCGTTGCCGAAGCGCAGCGGCTGGGCGAACACCGCCTCACCGCCGCGCTTCAACTGGTAGAACTGCGCCTCGATGCGATGCCGGTCCGTCATGCGGAACATCAGGTCGATCCAGCCCTGGTTGCGGGTAGCGGGCAGGCCGAGCAGGTCCTCGCCGCTGAAAGTCGTGCCGGGGTTGCCGGCGGCATCGTCATAGCGGGCCGTGGTCGAGACCGACGGCCGGAAGTACACGACGCGGATGGCGAAGCGATCCGTGATGGGGCTGGGAATTTCCACCACCGGCGGCTGCAGCAGCGTACGCTGCGGCGACGCCGGCTGATCCGCGGCCAGCGACGGCGCGGCGGCGAATGGCGTGGCGAACAGCGCGGCGAGGGACAGCACGCGGAAGACTCGCATGCGGCCATCATCCGGCACCGCGGCTGGCGCCCGCAATCCTGCCTCGCGCGAGTGTGACGGATTCGAGGCTGGCGCCGATCCGCGACAGCCGCGCGCTGGCCGGCCGTGGCGGCAACGCCTACACTGGCGCACGGACGCATGCGCGCCGGCGCGGGGGAACCATGGAACTCACGGGCAACAAGCCGCTGACAGCCGCGGTCTGCGCGGGCCTGCTGCTGGCGGCGGTGGCTGCGCCTGCCGGCGAAGCCGCCGCGCCGAAACTCGAAGTGCTGGCCGACGTGCCCTTCGCCCCCGGCAACATCACCGTCGCCGCGGACGGCACGGTGGTCATCAGCACGCATCCTTCCTTCGCCGCCGACGTCACCGGCCTGAAGGTCGCGCCGGACCACACGGTTTCGCCGTTTCCGCACCCGGAAGACGGCGCGAAGCTGCAGCGCGTGCTCAGCGTGCGCAATGACGATGCGGGCCACGTGTGGATGCTGTCCGGCACGCCGGGACCGGCGAAGAAGGATCTCTACGTCGTGGACCTGAAGAGCGGCGCGATCGTGCGCACGATTGCCATCGATGCGCCCGGCAGCTTCCTCAA
>DATJXQ010000136.1:0-21690 GCA_035500015.1 Steroidobacteraceae bacterium | reverse complement strand
TGGTGATGGTGCCGCTGCTGGTCATCTACGGTTTCGCGTGGGTCTTCGTCAACAAAGGCATCGACAGCTGGTTCAGCGGCGAATTCCAGCAGGAACTGCACGCGGCGCTGCAGCAGTCGCAGGTGGCCTTCCAGCGGCGCGGGCAGGAGCAGGGGCGGCTGACCGCGGACCTGGCCACGCAGATCGCGCACCGGCCGGACGCGGCGCTGCCGGCGGCGCTCGACGACGCGCGCGCCAGCGCGGAGGCGCGCGAGACGATGGTGTTCGACGATGCCGGCAAGGTGCTGGCCGCCAGCCATGCCGGGGACGGATCGCTGCCCGTCGCGGAAATTCCCCGCGAGGTGCTGGTGAGGGTGCGCGGTGGCGGCCCCTACATGGTCATAGAGCCGCTGGCCGACGGTTACCTGATCACCACGGCGGCGCCGCTGCCGCAGGCGCGTGGCGCCGCGCACCGCTTCCTGCTGGTGCGCCGCGAACTGCCGCACGAATTGGCGGATCTCGCCAATGCCGTGCTGCATGCCAACCAGAGCTTCGCCAACCTGCAGCTGTCGCGCAAGCTGCTGAAATACAACTTCCGGCTTGCGCTGACGCTGGTGCTGCTGCTGGCGCTGTTCGCGGCCATGTTCCTGGGCTTCCGCTCCGCGTACCGCCTGATGCGCCCGGTGCGCGACCTGATGGAGGGCACGCGCGCGGTGGGCAAGGGCGATTTCACCATGCGCCTGCAGCTGCCGGCGCGCGATGAAATGGGCTGGCTGGTGCATTCCTTCAACGACATGACGCGCCGGCTGCGGCGCGCCAGCGAGGAGGCCAGCCGCAGCCGCGCGCTGGTCGAGGAGGAGCGCGAGCGCCTGGCGGTGATCCTCGCGGGTCTTTCCACGGGTGTCATCGTGCTCGACACCGCCCGGCGGCTGCGCCTGGCCAACGCGGCAGCCGATGCCATCCTCGGCGTGCACCTGGCGCAGGGTACCGGCCTGGAACTGGGGGAACTGCACGAGGAGTCGCCGCTGCTGCCGCCGTTCGCGCGCGAGGTGGGCGCGCGGCTCGACGCCGAGGGCGAGGAATGGCAGGACGAGATCGCGCTGCCGCCGGACCGCATGCTGCGCTGTGCCTGCGCGCCGCTGGTGGATTCCTCCGGAGTGCCCGCCGGCCACGTGCTGGTGTTCGACGACATCACGCACCTGCTGCGCGCGCAGCGCGACGCGGCCTGGGGCGAGGTGGCGCGGCGCCTTGCGCACGAGATCAAGAATCCGCTCACGCCCATCCAGCTGGCGGCCGAACGGCTGCGGCGCCGGCTCGCCGACCGGCTCGGCGACGAGGAAGCCGAGCTGCTGGACCGCGCCACGCACACCATCGTGCAGCAGGTGGAATCGCTCAAGAGCATGGTCAATGCCTTCAGCGAGTACGCGCGCGCGCCGGAGCTGAAGCTGGCACGGCTGGATCTGAACGAGCTGGCGGCGGAGGCCGTGGAGCTGCATCGCGCCCAGGAGGCCCGCGCCGCCATCGCCCTGCGCACGGACCCGGCGCTGCCGGCGGTGCTGGCGGACCGCAATCGCCTGCGCCAGGTGCTCAACAACCTCATAACCAATGCCCTGGAGGCCACCGACGGCACGCCGGCGGGCCGCATCGAACTGGCCACGCATCATGAAGGTGGACCCGGAGGCGGCAATGCGGTCATCATGGTGACCGACAACGGGCACGGTTTCGACGGAGAAATGCTCGCACGGGTTTTCGAACCATACGTGACGAGCAAGCCCAGGGGCACGGGGTTGGGGCTCGCCATCGTCAAGAAGATCGCCGAGGAACATGGCGGCAGCATCGAGGCGAGCAACAGGCCCGAGGGGGGCGCGTACGTACGCGTCGTATTACCGGTGGCTGCGCGCGTCACGGCGCCGCAGCCCGCAAGGGGCATCGCATGAGTACCGGCAGGATTCTGGTGGTCGACGATGAGGCGGACATCCGCGTATTGCTGAAGGAGATCCTTTCCGACGAAGGCTACGACGTGGACGTCGCCGCCAATGCCGGCCAGGCGCGGGCCTCGCGCGCGCGCACCACGCCCGACCTGGTGCTGCTGGACATCTGGATGCCCGACACCGACGGCATCACGCTGCTGCGCGAATGGTCGGCCTCGGCGGCCGAGGATTGCCCGGTGGTGATGATGTCCGGCCATGGCACGGTGGAAACGGCCGTGGAGGCCACGCGCCTCGGCGCCTTCGACTACGTGGAAAAACCGCTGTCGCTGGCCAAGCTGCTGCGCACCGTGGAGCGCGCCATGGATGCCGGCAAGCGCCGCCGCGTGGCCGGCCGGCCGCAGCTGATGCCTTTGCCCGCCACGTTCGGCAAGAGCCGCGTCGCGCAGCAGCTGCGCGAGGAGCTCACCCGCGTCGCGGCGCTGAATGCGTCGCTGTTGATGGTCGGGGAGGCCGGCAGCGGCCGCGAGGCGCTGGCGCGCTTCATCCACGACACCGGCACGCGCGCCAGCCGCGGCTTCGTCACGCTGGTGGCCAGCGCCATTCCCGAGGACAGCGCGGAGAGTTATCTGTTCGGCTCGGTCGGGCCCAATGGAGTGGTGCAGCAGGGGCTGCTCGACCAGGCCGCGTCCGGCACGCTGTTCATCCAGGAAGTCGAGGATCTCTCGCCGCGGGTGCAGCGGCGCCTGCTGGGCGCGATCGAAACCGGCCGTTTTCACCGCGTGGGCGCCAGCGATGCCGGCGTGCCGTTCAACCCGCGCCTGGTGGCCACCGCGCAGCCCGGCGTGGAAGCACGTGCCGGCACGGAGGGCGGCCTGCGGCGCGACCTGTTCGCGCATCTTTCCGGCGTGCTGGTGCGCGTGCCGCCGCTGCGCGACTACGCCGAGGACGTGCCCGACCTGCTGCGCTTCTACGTCGAGCGCATTGCCGATGCCGAGAAGCTGCCGCTGCGGCGCTTCTCGGTGGCCGCGCAGAACCGCCTGCGCAACTATCCGTGGCCGGGGAACCTGCGCGAGCTGCGCAGCCTGGTGCGCCGCATGCTGGCGCGCGGCGGCCCCGAGGAAATCCCGCTGGATGAAATCGAGAACGAGCTGTCGGCGCACACGCCGCCGAACGAGCCGCTGGTGAAGCAGGACCTGCTGGCCCTGCCGCTGCGCGAGGCGCGCGAGCAGTTCGAGCGCGCCTACCTGCAGCAGCAGCTGATGCTGTGCAATGGCAAGGTCGGCCAGCTCGCCAAGCGCGTGGGCATGGAACGCACGCACCTGTACCGCAAGCTGCGCTCGCTGGGCGTGGAGTTCCGCGCTTCCGCGGAAGAGTGACGGTCTACGCGCTGCATCGCCGGGGCGCCCACGCGGCGCGCTGGCTGGCCACCGTTGATGAGGCTTATGCGGAGATGGCGCGGCTGATCGACGCCGCCGTGCATTCCGTGCGCCTGGAAACCTACCTGCTGCGCGAGCAGGGCCCGGCCGTCGCGCTGCGCGAGGCGCTGCTGCGTGCGCGCACGCGCGGCGTCGCGGTATGGGTGCTGCTGGATGCCTTTGGCAGCGAGGGCGTGCATCGTGAATTCCTGGCGCCGCTGGGCGAGGCCGGGGCTGCCGTCGCGCACTTCAATCCGCAGCGGTTGCTGCGCCGCTCGTTCCGCAATCACCGCAAACTGCTGGCCTGCGACGGCGGGCACGCCATCGTGGGCGGCTTCAATGTCGGTCCGGAGTATGCCGGCGATGGCGTGACGCACGGCTGGTGCGACACCGGCGTGTATCTCGCCGGCCCGGTGGTGCACCAGCTCGAGGCCAGTTTCGATGCGATGTTCCGGCTGGCGCCATTCACGCCGCCTGCCCTGAATCACTTCCGCCGCATCGTGCGCCGCGGCCTGGCGCCTGTACCGCACGAAGATGCACCGGTGCAGCTGCTGCTCGCCGGTCCCGGTACGCGCGGCCGGTTGCTGCGGCACCGGCTGGGGGCGGATCTCGCGCGCGCGCATGACGTGGCGATCGCCTCGGCGTACTTCCTGCCGTCGCGTGGCTTTCGCCGGCTGCTGTACCGGGCGGCGTGGCGCGGCCAGGCGCGCCTGCTGCTGACCGGGCGCAGCGACGTGCCGGTGGCACGGCTGGCTGCCGAGCGCCTCTATGGACGGCTGCTGACGCGCGGTGTACGCATCTTCGAATACCAGCCGCAGATCCTGCACGCCAAGCTGGTGCTGGCCGACGACGTGGCCTGGGTGGGTTCGGCCAATCTCGACTGGCGCAGCCTGCACATCAATTACGAGCTGCTGCTGCGCTTCAGGTGGCCCGAGCTGGTCGCCGACGCGCGCCGCTGGTATGAACAGGCGCTGGGGGAGGCCGAGCAGCTGCATTACTCCGGCTGGCGCGCCCGGCGCGGACAGTGGCGGCGCGTGCTGTCCTGGCTGGCCTACTGGCTGCTGGCGCGGCTGGATCCGCTGGTGGCGCGTCGCGGTGCCCGCAGCATCCACTGACGCGGCGAAAGCTTCCCGCCGTGCGCACAGGTTCTCGCCCGCATTGCGCCAATGCTGCTAGCATCAGGTCATCCCATGAAAGCCCTGCTGCAGCGCGAGCCCGAACCCTTCGAGCCCAAGCTCGTGACGGTGCTGCGCGAGGGTTACCGCGCCGAACAGCTGCGCCACGACCTGTTCGCCGCGCTCACCGTGGCCATCGTCGCGCTGCCGCTGTCCATGGCCATTGCCATCGCCTCGGGCGTGGGACCGGAGCGCGGCCTGTTCGCCGCCATCATCGGCGGCTTCCTGGTCTCGGCGCTGAGCGGCAGCCGCTTCCAGATCGGCGGGCCGGCCGGCGCCTTCATCGTGCTGGTGTCGGCCGCCGTCGCGGCGCATGGCGTGGCGGGCGTGCTGCTGGCCACGGCCATGGCCGGCGTGATCATGGCGCTGGCCGGGCTGCTGCGCGTGGGCGTGTACGTGCGCCTGATTCCGCATCCCGTGGTGCTCGGCTTCACCGCCGGCATCGCCGCCACCATCTTCGCCAGTCAGCTGCATGACCTCTTCGGGCTGCGCCTGGGCAGCGAGCCGGCCGCCTTCCTGCCCAAGCTCGCCGCATTGTGGCGCGTGGGCGGCACGTTCAGCCCCGGGGCGGTGCTCATCGCCGCGTGTTCCATCGCCGCCATCCTGCTGCTGAAGCGCCATGCGCCGAAGGCGCCGGGCCTGCTGCTGGCGGTGGCCGGCGCGGCCGTGGTCGCCTGGCTGCTGCATCTGCCCGTGGAAACCATCGGCACGCGCTTCGGTGGCGTGCCGCGCAGCCTGCCGGCGCCGGGACTGCCGGCGCTTTCCTGGCAGCGGTTGCTGGAAATGCTGCCCACCGCACTTTCCTTCGCATTGCTCGGCGCCATCGAAAGCCTGCTGTCCGCGGTCGTGGCCGATGGCATGACGGGCCGCCGGCACCGTTCCAACAGCGAGCTGTTCGCGCAGGGCCTGGCCAATGTCGGCTCGGCGCTGTTCGGCGGGTTGTGCGTCACCGGCACCATCGCGCGCACCGCGACCAATGTGCGCGCCGGCGCGCGTACGCCCGTGTCCGGCATGCTGCATTCGGTGCTGCTGCTGGTGACGCTGCTGATCGCCGCGCCGCTGGTGGCCTACATTCCGCTGGCCGCGCTCGCGGCCGTGCTGGTCACCGTGGCCTGGAACATGGTGGAGCGCCCGGCGATCGCGCGGCTGCTGCGCGAATCCAGGGCCGGCGTCGCCGTGCTGCTGGCCACGCTCGCGGTCACGCTGCTGCGCGACCTGATGTGGGGAATCCTCGCCGGCATCGTGCTGGCTGTCATCCTGCGGCGCGTGCGGACGTAAGACTTCCGCGCGTCAGTGCTCCGGCGACCAGAACATCGTCAGCGCCGCGGTCCCCAGCAGCACGGCGGCGATCAGCAGGAACTCCATGTCGATGCTGCGGCGTAGCCGCGCCGCCGCCGCCGTTCCGCCACGCTCCAGCGCCGGTCCAAGCCGCCACTTGTTGTGGGCCGCAAGCCCCATCAGCAGCACGAACGCCAGCACCTTGAGCAACAGGCCGAGGCCATAGGGCCGGCGCAGCGCCGCCACGTCCGGCAGCAGCCAGGCGGCGATGACGGTGCCGGCCACGAGAATCAGCGGCACCGTCCAGGCCGCGAGCTTCGAGAACCGGCTGACGATGCGCGCGGCCGCCGCGGCCGGATCGTGCATCGTGACCAGCCGCAGCGGCAGCAGCGAACCGAACCAGAATTCCACGACCAGCAGATGCAGCACGAGCAGCGGTCCCAGCAGCCAGCGCTCCGGGTTCTGGGAGGTATGGCCGGTTGCGGCGAAGGAACCGGCGATCACGATCGCGCCGGCGACGGCAACACCCGGCAGCCTGATGTCGTCATTGCGCAGCGCCGCCAGCAGCAGGAGCAGCCCGGCCAGTCGCAGCGCCAGTGCCAGCGCCGTGCGCGTGTGCAACGCAAACAGCTGCAGGTCGCGATCCCATATTCCGGCGAATGCTCCCGCCATGCGGGCCGGTTCCAGCAGGTACTGCGCCAGCAGCAGCACGCTGCCCGCGACAGCTGCAACGCGGATGAGCCGGCACACACTGCGCCGCGCGGCCGCCTCGCGGCTGAAGCCGACGAGGAACAGCGCGGCGCCCCCGGCCTGCAGGATGGCGACGAAGCCAAGCCCCCGCAGCACCGCGGAGAGCAGGTCTGGCAGCACGCGCTACTTCTGGTCCACCGTGAAAGTGAACTTGCCCGACACCACGTGCCCGTCGTCGCTGACCGCGCGCCAGTTCACCACGTAGTCCCCTGCGGCGAGCGCAGTTACCGGCAGGGAGAAATCCGCGATCATTTTGGCCGGCAGCGGCTTGATGGCAACGGCCGCACCCTTGCCCTTCTGCAGGGTGAGCGAGGTCAGCCGCGCGGCTTCGGAGAAGTGCAGTTCGATGGCAGTGGGTGCCTGGACGTGGCTCTTGTCCGCCGGCATCGAGCGTTCGAGGTGGGTGTGCGCGATGGCGGCGGTGGAAGCGGCCATTGCCAGGGACAGTATCGCGTAACGAAGTTTCATGTTCAGCTCCTTGGACGCACCGGCGTCGTTCATCAATCTGCCGCGGACAAGCGCAGTCGCAGCGCGTTGCCGATCACCGAAACCGAACTCAGGCTCATCGCCGCGGCCGCCAGCACCGGCCCGGGCAGGAAGCCGGAGAACGGATAGAGCACGCCGGCGGCCAGCGGTATGGCGAGCGTGTTGTACATGAAGGCGAGCACCAGGTTCTGGCGGATGTTGCGCATGGTAGCGCGGCTCAGCCCGCGCGCCCGCACGATGCCGTCGAGATCACCCTTGACCAGCGTGATGCCGGCGCTTTCCATCGCCACGTCGGTGCCGCCGCCCATGGCGATGCCCACGTCCGCCGCGGCCAGCGCGGGCGCGTCATTCACGCCGTCGCCGGCCATGGCGACGATGCGGCCCGCGGCGCGCAGCTGCCGCACGCTGGCCTGTTTGCGTTCCGGCAGCAGCTCGGCTTCCACGTCATCGATGCGCAATTCGCGCGCCACCGCCTCGGCCGTGGCCCGGTGGTCGCCGGTCAGCATCACGACGCGGATTCCCGCCGCACGCAGGGCGTCGAGCGCGGCGCGGGTCGTGGCCTTCACCGGATCGGCCACGGCGATCACGCCGGCCGGCCGGCCGTCGACGGCAACGGGCATCGCGGTGGCGCCATCGGTTCGCAGCGGCGCCGCCACGGCTTCGAGCGCGTCGCCGCCGATGCCGAGTTCGCGCAGCAGCGCCTCGTTGCCCACCGCGACCGTGCGGCCATCCACGCGGCCATGGACGCCTTTGCCGGTGAGCGAGGCGAACTCCCCGACGGCGGGCGGCGCGATGTGCCGCGCCTCGGCCGCGGCGGTGACGGCTGCCGCCAGTGGATGCTCGCTGGCGCGTTCCAGCGCGGCGGCGAGCCCCAGCAGCGTGTGTTCATCGAAGCCCGCGGCGGGCAGGACGGCGGTGACGCGCGGCCGGCCTTCGGTCAGCGTGCCGGTCTTGTCCACCACCAGCGTGTCGATCTTCTCCATGCGTTCCAGCGTGGCGGCATCGCGGATCAGCACACCCTGGCCTGCACCCCTGCCGACACCGACCATGATGGACATGGGCGTGGCGAGCCCGAGCGCGCACGGGCAGGCCACGATCAGCACCGACACCGCGGCCACCAGCGCAAGGCCGAAGGCGGGCGCGGGTGCCCACAGCATCCATGCCGCGAAGGTGAGCACGGCGACGCCGATCACCGCCGGCACGAACCAGGCGGAGACGCGGTCGGCGAGCCGCTGGATGGGCGCGCGGCTGCGCTGCGCCTCGGCCACCAGGTGCACGATGCGCGTGAGCACCATGTCCGCGCCCACGCGCTCGGCGCGCATCACCAGGCTCCCGGTGCCGTTGAGCGTGCCGCCGATCAGCTTCGCGCCCGGCTCCTTGGCCACCGGCAGCGCCTCGCCGGTGAGCATGGATTCGTCCACGCCGCCGCGGCCGTCGAGCACCACGCCGTCGACCGGCACGGACTCGCCGGGCCGCACGCGCAGCCGATCGCCGCTGCGCACCGCCTCCAGCGGGACTTCCACTTCCGCGCCGCCGGCGAGGATGTGGCGCGCCACCTTCGGCGCCAGCTGCAGCAGCGCGCGGATCGCGCCGCTGGTGTGTTCGCGGGCGCGCAGTTCCAGCACCTGGCCGAGCAGCACCAGCACGGTGATCACCGCGGCGGCCTCGAAATAGACCGCCACGGTGCCCTCCGCGGTGCGCAGCGCCGCCGGGAACAGCTGCGGGGCGAACAGCGCCACGAGGCTGTAAAGCCAGGCGGCGCCGACACCCAGCGCGATCAGGGTGAACATGTTCAGCGGCCGGTGGCGCAACGACCCGACGGCGCGCACCAGGAACGGCCAGCCGGCCCACAGCACCACGGGCGTCGCCAGGACGAACTGGATCCACTGCGCGGCACGCATGCCGATCAGGTGATGCAGCCGCAACGCCGGCAGGTGTCCGCCCATTTCCAGCACGAACACCGGCAGGGCCAGCGCGGCGCCGATCCCGAACCGGCGCCGCATGCCGGCGAGTTCCGCGTTTTCGCCGGTGCCTTCTGTGGCGTGCAAGGGCTCCAGCGCCATGCCGCACTTGGGGCAGCTGCCTGGGCCTTGCCGGCGTACTTCCGGATGCATGGGGCAGGTATAGATGGTGCCGGATGCGGTAGTAGGCAGCGCCGCCTGCGCTGCGGCAGCACCATGACCGCAGCAGTCGTGCCGTGGTTGCGGCGCGGGTGCGTGACCGGAGCGATGCGCGTGCTGGTGGCCGGCGTCGCTCACGCTGCTTCTCCACCCAGTGCCCGCAGGATGGGGCACTCCGCCGGCAGGCCGTGACCCGGGCAGGCGGCGATCAGCGTGGCCAGCCCATCGCGGACGCGCCGCAGTTCCGCGATGCGTTCCTCGACGGCCCGCAGCCTGGCCTCGGCGGCGCGCTTCACGCGCGCCACGTCGCGGCGAGTGGAAAGCGCCAGCAGTTCGTGGATCTCCTTCAGCGAGAAGCCCAGCACCTGCGCGCGGCGGATGAAGCGCAGCCGTGCGACCTCGGCCTCCGAGTAACGACGGTAGCCGGAGGCCAGGCGCTGTTTCGGATCGAGCAGGCCGGCCCGTTCGTAGTAGCGGACCGTGTCGACGCCGACTCCGGTACGCCTGGCGATGGCGCCGATTCCCATCAGTGTCATGGCATCTCCTGGTGGCTATCGTAGAGTCTGGACCAAGGTCCAGAGTCAAGGCGAGGAAAATCCGCCGCCGCGTGCACCCGGACAGGCCTGTCCTTGCGTATATGGAGCCTATGGACGCACGACTCACCGAATCGCCCAGGGCGCCGCCGGAGGCTGCCGCCGGCGAGGACAGCCTGCAGCGGGCGCGTGGCGGCGACCTCGCGGCCTTCCGTGAACTGCTGCGGGTGCACAAGGCGCGCGTCTACAGCATTGCGCTGCGCTTCATGGGGCATCGGGCCGATGCCGAAGAAGTGGCGCAGGACGTGTTCCTGCAGCTGCATGGCGCGCTGGCGCAGATTGCAGGTACCGCGCACCTGAAGCACTGGCTGCTGCGCACGGTCACGCATCGCTGCATCGACCGGCTGCGCAGCGCCGGCAGCCGTCCGCGGCTGGTGCCGATCGGTGCGCTGCCGGAGGGCGCGGCGGTGGCCGCGGAGCAGGGCGATCCGCTCGCCGGCGCGCAGGTGCGCCGCCTGCTGCTGCAGCTTTCGCCGGAAGCGCGCGCGGTGCTGCTGCTGCGCTTCCAGGAAGACCTCGATCCATCGGAGATCGCCGCCGTGCTGGCGATGTCCGTCAACACCGTGAAGAGCCACCTGCGCCGCTCGCTGGATTGGCTGCGCGCACAGATGGCGGGAGGCAAACATGGAACTTGAGCAGACACTGAAGGTGGCGCTCGCGCCGCGCGAACCGGCGGCGGATTTCGAGGAAACGGTGATGGCGCGCGTGTCCGCCGCGGCGTGGCGGGCGTCGCGCGCAAGCCGGCGCAGGCCCGGCCGCGCAGTTCTTGCTGCAACCATACTGGTCGTCGCGGCCGCGGCGGCGATGCTCGCCACGCAGCTGAGGCATTCACGGGCGCCAATCAAGGTCGCGCGGATTGCGCCCGCTGTTTCGCAGCCGACTGCAGCGGTGGCCGGGCCGCCGCGTGCATCGGCCAGCATCGAGCCAGTGGCTCATGCCGGGAAGGTCGAGACAAAGGAAACCGCTCCGCCGGTCAAGCCTTTCACCGTCCGCGTGCTGCCGCTGCAGAATGAAGCGGCGGACACGATGAGCAGAAGCGCCGTAGCTTCGATGTACGCGGCGTTCCTCGATCACTTGCGGGTCGTGCCCGGCGCGACGCTGCTCGAAGCGGACACCGCCGGCAACGCACCAGATGGGCCGGCCGACTTCCGGATCACCATCAGGACGGTCAAGGGAAAGACGACCAAGGGCGCCGGGCAGGCCGGCAAGTTCGACGTCGAACTGCAAGCCGACACCCTGAGGCCTGACGGTACGCTTCGTAGCGGCTTTTATACCTCGTCCACTGGCGAGGTCGCGGCCAGTTGTGGGGTGGACCTCTCTTCCTGCGCCAATCCGGAGGGCGTGGCCGTCGGATTCGTCAGGGTGTTGCGCAATGCAGTCTTTCCGCCCGACCCCGCGCTGCGGCGGCAATTGCAGACGCGGCTGCTCGACCGGTCGCTGGGTGTACTGCAGCGTCTGCGGGCCCTCAGCGACCTGGCGTTGCTCGGAAGGTCATATTCCGTCAACACAAACGGCAGCGCACCTGGCGCGCCCGCCGCCGCACTGCGCGATCCTGTCGTCGTGCGCGGTGCCGTGGATCTGGCCGCTGCCGCGACCGATCCGGCAATGCGCGCCCAGATATGGGCAACGTTGCAGGGCGTCGGCAGCGCGGAACTCATACAGCCATTGCTCGACGCGCTGAGGCAGGATTCCGACGGTGAAGTGCGTCTCGCGGCCCTGGGAGCGCTGGTCGCATCTTTCGGCGACGACCCGCGTGTGCACGCCGCCCTCGAGACCACCGCGCAACTGGACGCATGGCCGCTGCTGCGTGCGCTCGCGCAACGTGCACTGGGAGGCGCGAATGCAGCTGCCGCATGGGGGCAATACATCCAGTCCTCCCTGGAGGACACGAGCCGGCCTGCCATCGAGCGTATCGAAGCGCTGTTCCACCAGCTGAACCTGCCCACTACCAATGCGTTTGCTTCCGGCGCGAATTCACCTGATCCGCTGCGCACGCTGCGGCTGCTGGATTCCGACGGAATCCGGGCGCTGACCCAGGCACTGCCGGCCGCAGCCACGGAGTCATCCATCGTCCAGAGGTCCACGCCCACATTGGTGAGTGCCCTCCAATATGTGGACAACCCCGCCATCACCGACATGCTGCTGGCCAGTCTGGACGATGACGGCCAGTGGCTGGACCGGAGCTCCGCCACCGCGGGGCTGGTGGCGCTGGCCAGCCGCCGCAATGACCCCCGTGTGCGCGCGGTGCTCGAAAGGCTGAGCACCAGCGACCCGGATCCGCAGCTGCGACAGATTGCAGCTGGATCCCTGCAGCCGCCTGCAAACACGAGCGCGGAACAGCCACCCCGACTGGGAGTGGCGACCACCTTGATGGAAGCCGGACCCTCAGCGCCGCAGGAGCTGGTGGGAAAACCAGTCGTCATGCGTGTGTTGCCTGACTCCGTGGCCGAGGAGGCGGGGCTGATGGAGGGAGATGTGCTGCTGGAGATCAACAATGCAGGATTCTCATCTGCTGCCGAGATGATCACGGTGCTGGATGCGGTGCCAAGGGGCGTCGATGTCGACGTGGTGGTCTACCGGTCTGGAGAGAAGCTGACCCTGAAAGCGCGCTTCTGATGGCCGGCGCGGGCACGTTGCCGTAACATCGGTCCACGATCGACTGGAGTACGTGCCGCGCCGTAGATAAAGAAGCCCCGAAATCGTTGGCGGGGTTTGGGTCTTTGCCGGTACGCGTGTTCCGGTGGCGGCGCTGTTCGAGAACCTGGAAGGCGGCGCCCAGCTCGCCGATTTCGTCAGCTGGTTCCCAGGTGTTACGACTGAGCAGTCCAGGGTGGTTCTGGAGCGCGCAGCGCAGTCTTTGCAAGTGGCTTGATGCGCATCCTGTTCGATCAGGGCACGCCGGTGCCTTTGCGGGCATTGCTGACGATACATGACGTTGCCACTGTGTACGAGCTTGGCTGGAGCCGGCTCAACAACGGCGAGCTGTTGAAAAAGACCGGGGATACGGGATACGAGGCTCTGCATGTTGCCGCCTGCATCGACGAGCTGCAGGCCGGCGGCTACATCGAGATCGATATCCCTTAAGCACGGCTGCACCCCCGGGACACCTTCCCGGTGTTATAGGGAGCATGTGGACGCGCAGCACGCCAACATGTCCCTGACGGAACGCCCGCTGGAAGCCACCTCGGGCGACGACGGCCTCCAACGCGCGCGCCAGGGAGACCTGGCCGCATTCGATGCGCTGATGCGCGAACACGAGCCGCGCGTATTCAGCATCGCGCTGCGCTTCACCGGGCGGCGCGCCGATGCCGAGGAACTCGCGCAGGACGTATTCGTGAAGCTGCATGCCTCGCTGGCGCAGATCGCCGATGGCACGCATCTGCGGCGCTGGCTGCTGCGCACCGTCACGCACCGCTGCCTGAACCGCCTGCGCGATGAACGGCGGCGGCCGCGGCTGGTGCCGATCGAGACGCTGCCCGCCGATTCCGAACCGGCAGTAACCGAAAGCGGCACTGATCCATTGATGGGCACCCGCCTGCGCCGGCTGTTGCTTGAGCTTTCGCCGGAAGCACGCGCCGTGGTGCTGCTGCGTTTCCAGGAGGATCTCGATCCGTCCGACATCGCCACCGTGCTCGCGATGTCCGTTAACACCGTGAAGAGCCACCTGCGCCGTTCGCTGGAGTGGCTGCGCGAGCAATGCACCGGAGAAGATCATGGATCTTGAACAGCATTTGCGCGCGGCGCTGGCGCCGTGCAGTGCGGGACCGGCGCTGCGCGCCGCGGTAATGGCGCGCGTGTCCGCGAGTCCGCGGCCTGTACGTGGCAAGGGGCGCCGTCCGAACCGCAGCATCCTCTTCGGCACCATTCTGGTCGTGGCTGCGGCGGCGGCGATGCTGGTGGGGCATCTTGTCGGCAAAAATGTTCCGCGGCAAGTGGCGGCGGCGCCGTCACCGGTGCCGTTAGCTCTGGTTCCTGAGGCAACCGTCGGGGCTTCACCTGTGACGAAACCGGCCACGGGGTCGCCACAGCCGCTGCAGGAAGTTCCGGCTCAGATACACGATTTGCCCGTGGTTAAGCCGTTCACGGTGCGCGTCATGCCGCTACGCAATGACGCCACGAATGCGGATGCCAAGGTCGCCGTGGAGTCCTTCTATGTGGCGATGATCGACGGATTGCGCGCTGTACCTGGACTGAAGCTGATCGAAACGGATCCGGCCGGATCCAATGCAGATGTGAAGGTGGATTTTCAGCTCACGATGTATGGCGGAAACGGGCCGGCGCCGGGCCGCAAGTTCAGTGTGGGTGTTATGGAGGGCGCGAAGGAGCTGTCTGGAGGAGCCTTGGCGGGGAGGCTTTCCATCGGTACGGACGGAAGCCCCTGTACGCCCGCGAATGCGAATGATGAACCTTGTGCCGATCCACAGACCATCGCTGCCCACGTATTGGAGTCGCTGCGCAAGGAGCTGTTTCCACCCGATCCATCATTGCAGCGACAGCTGGAAGCAAAGCTGCTGGATTCGACCCAGGATCCTTACCAGCGCATTAACGCGTTGGCGGACCTCGACTCCCTGGACGAGCGGACCACCAGCCGATCGGCCCCCGGCGCCGACAATGGAGCCACACTGGATTCCGCCGCCGTGCACGGCGCCATTGATCTTGCCGCCACTGCCCGGGATCCCGCGGTACGCTCGCTGGTCTGGTACACCATGCGGCATGTCCATGATCGGGACCTGATCGCGCCGCTGATCGCCGCACTGCGCGGGGACGCCAGTGAAGGTGTGAGCCTGCAGGCGTTGGCAACTCTGTCGGCTGGATATGCGCAGGACGAGCGTGCACGAACCGCACTCGAGGCCGCGGCACGCGAGGATGCCCGACCACTGGTGCGCGCGCTCGCACAGCGCGCTCTGTCCGGAGACGCGACCTGGAAAGCCTACGTCGTCTCGTCGCTGAAGGATGCGACCCGGACCCCGGCCGGGCGGATGGAAGCACTCCTGTACTACCTGTATGAGCCTGGTCCCGGCGGCAGGTCCTGGTCCATGAACAGCGAAGCCCGCAAGATTCTCGATGCTGGGGCAATCCAGGCACTGGCACATGTGCTGCCTCAGGCGGTCGACACACCGAAGGTGAAGCTGTTGATGGCCAATCTCGCGGTCGATCTGGTCCTTGTGGACGATCCGGCAGTTGCCGGCGTGTTGCTGGATACGCTGGCACAGTGCACCGATCCGGGCGAAAAGCTTGCCATCGTTCATGCACTGGGCCATCGTGATCTGGCTACTCTCGACATCGACCCCCGCTTTCGCACTGCGCTGGAAGAGCTGAGTACCGATGACCCGGATCCACAGGTCAGGCAAAGCGCCGCGCTGGAGCTGAAGGCCGCCGGGCGGATCGCCCGACCACCTGCCGCCAGTAATTCCGCCCCATAAATATTTTCTCCAGCGTGCGTCCTGCCGCCCCATCGCTGGCGTATAGGGACTCTGTGGACGCACAAGACGCCAAACCGGCAGCGCCGGACCTGCTTCCGGAGACAACCGCCGGCGAGGATTGCCTCGATCGCGCGCGCCGCGGCGACCTCACGGCCTTCCGCGACCTGATGCGCGCGCACCAGGCGCGCGTGTTCAGCGTGGCGCTGCGGTTCACGGGGCAGCGCACCGATGCCGAGGAGCTGCTGCAGGATGTCTTCCTGCAGCTGCACGGCGCATTGGCGCAGATCGCCAGCGAAGAACACCTGCGGTGCTGGCTGCTGCGCGCCATCTCGCACCGCTGCATCGACCGCCTGCGGCAGGCCGGGCGCAGGCCGCGGCTGGTGTCGATCGCGACGTTACCGGCAGCGTCGGAACCACAGTCATCCGAGCGCGATGCGGACCCCATGGCCGCAGCGCGCCTGCGCCGGCTGCTGCTCGATCTCTCGCCCGATGCCCGCGCCGTGGTGTTGCTGCGGTTCCAGGAGGACCTTGATCCGGCGGAGATCGCCACGGTGCTGTCGATGCCGGTTGCCACCGTGAAAAGTCATCTGCGACGTTCGCTCGAATGGCTGCGCGAACGCCTGGAAGGAGCGAATCCATGAATCTTGAGCAACAACTGCGGGCTGCCCTTGTTCCCTGCGAGCCGGGGCCGCAATCGCTGGAGGCCGTGATGGCAAGGCTTTCCATGCCTGGGAAGACGAGGGCGCGTGGCAGGGGTCCTGGAACGCGGCGCATCATGCTGGTCGGTTCCGTACTGGCCCTCGCTGCCGCTGCGGGGATGCTGGCGTCGCGTCTGGTGCAGCTGCCCCAGCGGTTGCCCGTGCACCCAGCTGCTCCGTTACCCGCAACGTCGCCGGCGGCGGCTTCGGCCCCCGCGACGGATGCCTCCCAGGCACCCGTGAAGACCGCGGTCGTGATGCCGCAGGCCGCGAATCCGGTAGCCTCCACGAAGCCGGTCGTTTCGTCTTTCACGGTGAAAGTGCTGCCGCTGCAGCTCGATACAAGTGATCCCGCTGTCGAGTCCAAAGTGCAGGATTACTTCCACGCCCTGCTGGACGAGCTGCGCCTCGTTCCGGGCCTGGTGCTGATCGGGCCGGATGCGATGAGCGCCGCTGACACCCAGGCCGATTTCCGCATCGCGGTCAGCGGCGGGGGTCCAGGCGGCAGCGAATTTATGGAGGGCGTTGCAGGATGGCAGGTGACGCTGCGGACGGAGGTATGGCGCGACCATGCGTATCGTCAGGAGGCACGGGGCACCATGGGGTCACTCCACATGGGCACCGGCACTTGTCCGCAGGGCCCGGGACAGCCTGACAAGTGCGGACCCGACGGGGCCGCCGCGACGGACGTCGCTGCCCTGATAAAGCTGTTCCCCGCGAGTCCCGCGCTTGATGCGCTGCGCGAACACAACCGCGAGCAGGCCGAATTGCAGGCCAGGGACATCGTGACGCTGCCACCCGTCGACCTGACGCAGCGGCAGGGCGCCGTCCCGCCTCTGGATGATCAGGTGGTCCACTCCATATTGGAGCGCATCGCCGCCGTACCGGCGCCCGGACCGCGGGCCGCGTTGTGGCTCGCCCTGCGCGGACAGAAGTATCCCGAACGGTTGCCGCTGTTGCTGAAGGCACTACGCGAAGAAACCGCCGATGTCGTCCGCAAGGAAATCATCACGCAGCTGGCGCTGGATTTCAGCGACGATCCGGCGGTCCGCACGGCTCTGGCCCCGGTTGCCGCCGTCGAGCCGCAGGCGCTGCCGCGCCACGTGGCGCAGCGCGCCCTGTCCGGCGACGCGCCGTGGCGCGACTATGTACTGGCCACGTTCCGCGATGCCAGCCTGACGGCGTCGCAACGACTCGATCCACTCGCCTGGATGGTGGACGCGGGGCAGCGTTACCCGGGTGTGGACGCCACGCTCAACGATGTGCTGCCCGCAATGCTGGACGGCGACGGCGCCCGCGTACTGGTGGATCTTCTGGCGAGCAAGCAGAAAGACCAGAAAGGCAGCGACCCGATGGCTGGCCTGGACGGGATAGTGCTCATGGCCCGGCTGAGTACCGTGGATCAAGCGGCGGTGCCAGATTTGCTGGTCGCGTACTTCGACGCCATGCCATCCGAGGTGGCGCTGGGCTTGCTTGTCCAGCATCATGCCGACCCGCGGGTCCGGGAGAAGCTGGAGGCGATCGCTGCCGGAAACGCAGATCCGAAGCTGCGCCAGCTGGCTGCGGCTTATCTGCAGGTCCCGTCAGCGGGAAACGATCGTAAACCCACAGAAATGCCGTCTGTAGCAAATCCGCCGTAAGACGTAATACCCATACAGTCTTACCTGCGGATGAACGCAACATGGAATCCGTCACTCTTTCCACCAAGGGCCAGCTGGTGCTGCCCAAGCCGGTGCGCGATGCGCTGCGCCTGAAGCCGGGCCACCGCCTGAGCGTGGCAGTTGAAGGCCGGCGCATCGTGATCGAACCCGAGAAAGGCACGGCGACGGGGGGCTGGCACCCGCTGAATCCCGCCGGTGCCCGGCTCTCGACGAGCAAGCTGTGCCGCCCGGTGGAACTGCCGCGTGAAAGCCGTCGCCGTTGATACCAACGTGTCGGATCCGGGCCGTTTCTTACTCTGGATCGCAAGCTGCCGCGGCGTTCCTCGAAGATCGGGCTCGTCGTGATGGCTGTGAAGTCCTGGGAATCGCCGCCCGTCAATCCCCGACGCGGTAGATCACCGCGTCGATATCCGCCGTGCGCAGCTGCTTGCGCGTGGCATTGAGCTTCGCCAGCTCGCTGATCGGCCCGATGCGCACCCGGTACCACTCGTCGTTGTCGATGGTGACGTGCTGCACGCTGGCATCCACGCCGAGCTTGACGAGCTTGTCCCGCAGCCGTTCGGCGTCGGCCTGGCTGTGGGAGGAGCCCACCTGCAGCACGTAGGACCCGGGCTGCACCACCTGCTCGTCCGGCAGGTCGCGCCGCACGCCGTGGTCACGCTCGGGCACCGTGACCTCGAACTTCGGCAGCATGTCGTAGAAGGAAAGGTCGCTGGCCGGATCGTCGCTGTCGGCGTTTTCGCTGGCGGGCGCCTTGTCGGCGCGCGCCGCGGGGCTCTTCACTTCGGTGAGGTCTCCGGCCGCCTTGGGCTGCGCGCGGTGGTCGTACACCCATACCAGCAGCGCCAGCACCAGGCCGGCGCCGAGCCCCGCGCCGAACTGCTGGTACCGCGCGAAATCGAAGGCCGGCCGCTCGCGGCCGCTGTTCTTGTAGTCGCGCGCCGAGAGCGGCGGGCGGCCGCTGCTCACATGCTCTCCGGCGCGGAAACGCCCAGCAGCGTGAGCCCGTTGCGCACCACCTGCTGGGCGGCCAGCGCCAGCGACAGCCGCGCATTGCGCAGGCCGGCGTCCTCGACGATGAACTGCTCGGCGTTGTACCAGGTGTGGAAGGCCTGCGCGAGTTCGCGCAGGAAGTGCACCAGTGCGTGCGGCGCGCGCTGCGCGCCGGCGAACTGGATGATCTCCGGGTAGCGTCCAAGCATGGTCAGCAGCGTGCTCTCGTGCGGCGAGGTCAGCGCGTCGAGGCTGGCGAGGCCAAGCCGCGCATCATGGCTGTAGCCCTTGGCTGCGAGCTGCCGGCCGACGCTGGCCACGCGCGCGTGCGCGTACTGGATGTAGTACACCGGGTTGTCGTTGCTGCGGCTCTTGGCGAGCTCCAGGTCGAAATCCAGCGGCTGGTCGTGGCTCTTCATCACATAGAAGAAGCGCGCGGCATCGTTGCCCACCTCGGCGCGCAGCTGGCGCAGCGTGACGAACTCGCCGGCGCGCGTGGACATGGCCACCTTCTCGCCGCCGCGGAACAGCGACACGAACTGCACCAGCTGCACTTCCAGCGATTCCGGCGGCTCGCCCATGGCCGCGAGGCCGGCGCGCACGCGCGCGGTGTAGCCGTGATGGTCCGAGCCGAGGATGTCCAGCAGGATCTCGAAGCCGCGCTCGCGCTTTTCCAGGTGGTAGGCGATGTCCGAGGCGAAGTAGGTCTTCACGCCGTTCTCGCGCACCACCACGCGGTCCTTCTCGTCGCCGAAGGCGGTGGCGCGGAACCACAGCGCGCCATCCTTCGCGTACACGTGGCCCTGGTGACGCAGGCGCTCCAGCGCGCGGTCGATGGCGCCGTTCTCCGCCAGCGAGGCTTCCGAGTACCAGCGGTCGTACACCACGCCGAACTCGGCGAGGTCGTCCTCCATGTCCTTGATGATGGTCTTCAGCGCCAGCTGCGCGATGTCGCGGAAGTCCGCGTCGCCGATCAGCTCCTTCGTGCGCGCGATCACGGCGTCGATGTGCGCTTCCTTGTCGCCGCCCTCGGGCTCATCGGCCCGCAGGTTGCCGAAGATCTGGCCTTCGGGACGTACCAGCATCTGCCCGGCCTGCTGCAGCAGCTCGGCGGCGATCTCGCGCACGTAGTCGCCCTTGTAGGCGTTGGCGGGGAAGCGGAACTCCTCGCCGCAGGCTTCGAGATAACGCAGCCACACGCTGACGGCGATGATGTCCACCTGCCGCCCGGCATCGTTGATGTAGTACTCGCGGTGCACCGCGTAGCCATTGGCTTCGAGCAGGTTCGCGACGCTGGCGCCGTAGGCGCCATGGCGGCCGTGACCCACGTGCAGCGGGCCGGTGGGATTGGACGACACGAATTCCACCAGTATCTTGCGGCCGCCGCCGCTGCCGTTGCGCCCGTAGGCATCGCCCAGCTCGTGGACGCGGCGCACGACACCGGCCTGCGCGTCGCGCGCCAGGAAGAAGTTGATGAAACCGGCGCCGGCGACTTCCACCTTCTCGATGGCGGCGTCCTTTTCCAGCGCCGCGACGATGGCCTGCGCCAGCTCGCGCGGCGGCTTGCCGGCGGCCCTGGCCAGCCGCATCGCGAGGTTGGTGGCGAAGTCGCCGTTGGCCGCGTCGCGTGTACGCTCCACGCCGAGGCTTTCCAGGACCAGCTCCTCGGGCAGCAGGTTGCCTTTCAGGCGCGCGAGTGCGGCGCGCAGCAGTTGTTCGATTTCTTGCTTCAAGTCGTCATCCGTGGTTCGGCGCGGCCAAGTGACGCCGCGCCGGCGCATAAGTTTACTTCAGGCAACGGCGTGGCCGAGTGACCATGGGCTGCTCGCCCCGGTCCACATCGATCACCTCAGTGAACGAACCCGTCGGAACGCGAATGCTTGGCCATGGCGGGAGTCGGAAAATCTCGCCGATTCGGCTCGATTTGCGCACTCCGCGAATGTGCGTACCGCGTAGCATCATGTGGCGGCAGGCCGGCCTGATTTGCAATTGCTTTCTTGCACTACGACGTGACATCATGCGGACTATGATACCCACTTTGACGACGCCTCGCGGTCGACTTTACGAAACAGATTGCGTCGAATTTCTCTCACGGGTGGAGCCCGAAAGCGTCGATCTGGTCTTTGCAGATCCTCCTTTCAATCTCGGAAAGACTTACACATCCCGGATCAACGATTCCCGCGATACGGCGGAGTACCTCGCCTGGTCCAGGGAATGGCTGGAACTGGCCATTGCTACGCTGAAGCCGGGCGGCAGCCTGTTTCTGTGGAATCTTCCCAAGTGGAACCTCGCGTTGGGGGAGTTCCTGAACAGTAAGCTGACATTCAGGCACTGGATCTCGGTTGACATCAAGTACACCCTTCCGATCACGGGGCGGCTATACCCCTCGCATTACTCTTTGCTTTACTATATCAAGGGCAAGCGGCCGGCGATTTTTCATCCTGATCGGCTTCCTGTCCCCTGCTGCAAACATTGTGGAGGGGAACTTCGCGACTATGGCGGATACAAGGACAAGATGAATCCGCGTGGTGTCAACCTGTCGGATGTGTGGACTGACATTCCGCCGGTTCGTCACGCCAAGTACAAGAAGCGCGATGCAAATGCCCTTTCTCTGAAATTGATGGATCGTATCATCTGCATTGCCAGCGATCCCGATTCACTGGTTCTCGATCCGTTCGGCGGCTCCGGTACCACATTCGTCGCAGCCGAATTGAACGGCCGGAACTGGGCAGGGTGCGAACTCGACTGTACGTCAATCGTGAGCAGATTCGAGGACTTGGACTCGGACCGCGAGCATCTGGAGCAGATCCATGCATCCAAGAACGTCCTGTTTACGGTCGACAACATCACCAAGCGTCGCAAGAATGGGCGCCCGCTGTCGTCTAACTATCGGCTCGCAGAAATTCCGGGAATGCCGGAATGCGAATGCCCGGTTCCAGGTCGGAGGCAGGAAAAGCTGTTCGGCTAATTCCGTCGTTTTCCGGTCGTTCTGGCCGGTTTTGTCTGCGCCTTACGTGATCGCCTGGCGCGTCCCTCTCTGGCTCGACCGTCATTGCCAACTTTGAGATAAGGGATTCTCGGGTCCGTCGTCAGTTCGTCGTGCTCGACAACTGTGATCGCCAGCAGGCCTTTGGTAACGTTAGCGCCCACAGCCTTCCAGAGTGGCAGATAACCGGCCAGCTCTCGTA
>DATJXQ010000135.1:0-12815 GCA_035500015.1 Steroidobacteraceae bacterium | reverse complement strand
CGCGCCGACCGCATGACCATGGCGGCCTCGATCGAGAGCCGCGTGCCGTTCCTCGACCACAAGCTGGTGGAATTCGTCTCCACGCTGCCCGACCACTATCGCGTGCGCGGCTTCACCGGCAAGTGGATCCTGCGCGCGGCGGCGCGTTCGCTGCTGCCGGCGCATATCCTGGAACGGCCCAAGGTCGGCTTCCGCGTGCCGGTCAACGACTGGTTCCGCGGTCCGCTGCGCGAGTACCTGTGCGATCACCTGCGCGGCCCGGGCTCGCTGACGCGCGAGTACTTCGAACCCGCCGTCCTCGATGGCGTGATGGACGAGCACTTCGCCGGCCGGCAGAACCACGAGAAGCTGCTGTGGGCCCTGCTGAACCTGGAGATCTGGCACCGCCGCTATGCTGCAACCGGCTAGCCACGACATGCCCGGCATGGCCGCGCGCGCCACGCTGCCGCGCGGCGACCTGCGCTGGTACTTCAACCGCCTGCGCTGCATGCCGCTGCGCGAGATTCCATTCCGGTTGCTGCGTGCGGCGGCCACGCGCGCCGAATCCATGGGACTGCGCAGCCATGCCGCGCCCGCGCCGGACCTGGAACGAGCCGCGCCGCCCTGGCTGCGCGCCCCCGCCGGCGAGGATGCCGCTGCCTATCTGCGGGCCGCGGACCGCATCATCGCCGGCGAGTTCGACGTGTTCGCGCTGCGCGACGTGCAGCTGGGCATGCCGCCGCGCTGGAACCGCGATCCGCGCACCGGCACCGAGGCACCGCTGACCTTCGGCAAGCTGCTCGACTACCGCGATCCCACGCTGGTGGGCGACATCAAGTACCTGTGGGAGCCGAACCGGCACCTGGAGCTGGTCGCGCTGGCGCAGGCCCATGCATTGAGCAATGAGGCGCGCTACGGCCAGGCGCTGCTGGGGCTGCTGGACAGCTGGATCGAGGCCTGTCCCTGCCCGCGCGGGCCCAACTGGTCCAGCGCGCTGGAACCGGCGATCCGCCTGATCAACTGGTCCTGCGCGTGGCAGCTCATCGGCGGGGCACGCTCGGCGTTGTTCGCCGATGCCGCCGGCGGCGCCGCGCGGGCGCGCTGGCTGGCATCGGTCTACCAGCACGCGCGCTTCGTGCGCGGCTTCCTGTCGCGCCATTCCTCGGCCAACAACCACCTCATCGGCGAGGCCTCCGGGCTGTTCGTCGCGGCCGTGACCTGGCCGCACTGGCCGCGCAGCGCGCGCTGGCTGGCCGCGGCCCGCCGCATCCTGATCCGCGAGGCGCTGCTGCAGAATGCGCCGGATGGCGTGAACCGCGAGCAGGCCGTGTGTTACCAGCAGTTCGAATTCGACCTGCTGCTGGTGGCGTGGCTGGCGGCGCGCAACAGCGGCGCGGACTTTCCGGCCGGGTTCGCCGCACGGCTGGAATCCATGCTCGAGTACCTGGCTTCCATCCTGGACGTGGGCGGCAATGTGCCCATGTTCGGCGATGCCGACGACGGCCGCGTGGTGGCGCTGTCGCAGGAAGCCCGCTTCTGCCCGTACCGCTCGCTGCTGGCAACCGGCGCCGTGCTGTTCGAACGCGGGGATTTCGCGGCCAAGGCCGGGCACCTGGACGCGAAGACACGCTGGCTGCTCGGCCCGGACAGCGCGGCGCGCTTCGCGCGCGCGGCGGCGGCGCCGGCGAAGCTGCCGGTGAAACGCGCCTTCCCCGACGGCGGCTACTACATCCTCGGCTGCGACTTCGAAACCGCGCGCGAGATCCGCCTGGTCGCCGACGCCGGGCCGCTGGGCTATGGCACGCTGGCCGCGCACGGCCACGCCGACGCGCTGTCGTTCACGCTGTCGGTGGGCGGCTGCGAGATGTTCATCGATCCCGGCACCTGCACCTACCGCGCCGACAGTCCATGGCGCCGCTACTTCCGCGGCACCTCCGCGCACAACACGCTGCGGGTCGACGGGCTGGACCAGTCCGAGCCCGGCGGTTCGTTCATGTGGCTCACCAAGGCCGCGGCCGGCTGCACGCAGTGGCACAGCGCGGCGCGCGCGGACAGCTTTGATGGCTGGCACGACGGCTATGCCCGGCTGCCGGATCCCGTGATCCACCGGCGCCGCATCGTGCTGGACAAGGCGCAGCGCCGCATCCTGGTCGAGGACCGCCTGGAGATGGCCGGCACGCACCACGTCGAGCTGTTCTTCCATTGCGCCGAGCACTGCCGCGTGCTGGCCGGGGACGATTGCTGGCTGCTGGATGTCGGCGGACGGCGCGCGCGGTTGCATCCACCGGCACTGCCGGGCTCGCGGGTTCGGGTCGCGCGCGGCGCGGTGGATCCGCCGCTGGGCTGGACATCACGCCGCTTCGACAGCCGCGCGCCATCGCCGACGCTGGTGTGGCACGCGGACCTCACCGGTCCGGCGCTGCTGCGCACGCGCATCGACTGCTGATCCACGGGCGGTGCAGGGCCGCGCCATGCCGGGACGCGATGTTTTCAGCGCGCGGAAGTTTCGCCGCGGTAGTGCGGCACCGTCATCGGCCGCCGCCACAGCGCCGCATAGGCATCGAGCAGCGCCGGCACCTGGTGCTTCCACTGCAGCTGGCCGAGCACGCGGCGGCGCCCGTATTCGCCCATCTCCGCCCGCCGCACCGGGTCATCGAGCAGCTCGACGACCTTGCGGGCGAAGTCCGGCAGGTCGCCGCAGGCGGCGTACAGCGAGGCATCCTGCGCGGAGAAGCGGCCCTCGCGCAGGTCGAACTGCACGATGGGCCGGGCAAGCGCCATGTATTCCATGATCTTGTTCATCGTCGACAGGTCGTTCATCGCGGTGGGCTTGTCCGGATTCACGCACACCTCGGCCGTGTTCAGCACCGACAGCATGACCTCGTCGGACACGCGCCCGGTGAAGGTGACGTACTCCTCGACACCCAGGCGTGCGGCGAGCGCCTGCAGCCCGGCGAGCGAAGTGCCGGCGCCGACCAGCGCGAACTGGATGTCCCAGCGTCCCAGCTGCTGCACGATGTACTGCACCACGCGCAGCAGGTCGTCCAGGCCTTCCTGCCGGCCCATCACGCCGACATAGCCCACGAGGAAGCGCCGGCCGCGTTTCCAGCGCTCATCCGGCGGCACGATGCGCAGGCGCGCCAGGCTCGGGCCGCTGCGTACGACGAACACGCGGTTGGCAGCCATGCCACCGCGTTCGATCGCAATGCGGCGGTAGGATTCGTTGGTGGCGATCGACACGTCGGCGGCGCGGAAGCTCCAGCGTTCCAGCTGCAGCAACACACGGTGCAGGAAACCCGTGCGGCCGTACTTGGCCTCGAACAGCTCGGGGCTCAGGTCGTGGTGGTCGAACACGAACTTGCAGCCGAACAGCTTGAAGAAGCGGCCGATCAGGAAAAACAGGTCCGGCGGATTGCAGGCATGGATGACGTCGAAGCCGCGCCGCCACCACACGCGCCAGCACAGCAGGAAGGTCCGCAACAGCGCCGTGCCGTATTCGCGCAGGTAACCGGCCGCGGCGGCGGCTTCCAGCGGCAGCCGGTAGCGGTATATGTGGATGGCGTCGATGACCTGGTGCCTGTCTTCGCAGCCGGCGCCCGTCGGACAGATCACCGACACCACGTAACCCGCGTCGCGCAGCGCGCAGGCCTCCTGCCACACCCGCCGGTCGAAGGGCACCGGCAGGTTCTCGACGAGAATCAGCACGCGGCGCGGACGCGCCTCGCAACTGTCCTGGTCGTCGCTGCTCACCAGCACAGGCCCTCGTACACGCCCGCGACGGCCTGCTGCCGGCCCACGCGCACCAGGTCGATCACCACCTGGCCGTCGGCGACCAGGTGCGGCAGCTCGCCGAACTCCTCGGAGGCATTGCCGACCACCACGACCTCGGCGTGCGCCAGCAGCTCCTCCATGCTCTCCACCATCAGGCGCGACAGGTGCGGGATGCGCTCCACGATGTAGGCGCGGTTGGCGCCGCTGACCCGCGCGAGGTTCACGTTGCGGTCGTACACGCGCAGGTCGAAGCCCTTGCCCAGCAGCCGCTCGGCCAGCTCCACCACCGGGCTGCCGCGCAGGTCGTCGGTGCCGGCCTTGAAGCTGATGCCGAGGATGCCGACCTTGTGGCGGCCGGTAGCCACCACCGCCTGCACCGCGCGTTCGATCTGCAGGTCGTTGCTGGGCAGCACCGCCGCGAGGATCGGCGTGGTCACCTCCGCGTGCCGTCCGGCCGACAGCAGCGCGCGCAGGTCCTTCGGCAGGCAGTAGCCGCCGAAGGCGAAACCCGGGCGCAGGTAGGCGGTGGAGATGTTCAGCTTGCGGTCGGTGCAGAAGATGTCCATCACGCGGTGCGCGTCCACGCCGAAGGCCTTGCACAGCGTGCCGATCTCGTTGGCGAAGCCGATCTTCAGCGCGTGCCAGGCGTTGTTGGTGTACTTGACCATTTCCGCGGTCTCCAGGTCGGTGCGCACCACCTCCCCGGGCAGGCCCTCGTAGACCTTCGCCAGCATGTCGCCGCTGGCGCGGTTGATCTCGCCGATCACCGTCTTGGAGGGGAAGTAGAAGTCGCTGACCGCGCTGCCCTCGCGCAGGAACTCCGGGTTCACGCACACGCCGAAGTCGGCGCCGGCGTGCAGGCCCGAAACCCTCTCGAGGATGGGCACCACGTGCCGGCGCGTGGTGGCGGGCAGCACGGTGCTGCGCACCGCGATGATGGGCGCGCCGGGATGATCGCGCAGCGCAGCGCCGATCTGCTCGCTGACCCGCTCCAGGTAGGCGAGCTCCAGCCCGCCACCGGGCAGCGCCGGCGTGCCCACGCAGATCAGCACGATGTCGGCCTGGCGCACGGCCGCGGTGACATTGGTGGTGGCGGCAAGCCGGCCCGTGGCCACCTGCTCGGCGAGTATCTCGCCGATGTCCGGCTCGACGATGGGCGACCTGCCCTGGGAGATCAGGTCCACCTTGCGTGGCTCGATGTCGGCGCCGACGACGTCGTTGCCCATCCGGGCCAGACAACCGGCCACTACAGTTCCCACGTAACCCAGGCCAATGACGCTGATCTTCATCGCTGCGACTCCGCTGTGGCTGACGGCGGGAGCTTGGCGCGCGGGATCGAACGTACGGGCGGCGCTGTGCGCGCCGCAGCTAGTCCGGTCGGCCCAGTGCCGGCGGCACCCGCAAGCGCCGCGCGGAGCGGTGTCAGACGCGGCTCCATTTCGGCCGCCGCACCTGGAAATCGACCACGCGCAGCCGGCCTGCGGCACCCACCGTGTGCAGGCAGCGCATGTCCGCGTGTCGTCCGGGTCCGACACGGTTCACCGGTGTTTCCTCATAGCGGCTGGTATCGAGCACATCGACGCGGTTGATCGACACCGCGCCGCCATAGGTTTCGGAGCAGTCCTGGCTCGGCCGGTACAGCCTGCCGTCGCGGCGAAACAGCGGGCCGGCGCCGCGCGCGCGCCGCGCATCGGAAATCACCGGGTTCGCGGCATGCGGCTGCCACGGACCGAACGGCGAGCGGCTCCAGTACAGGTGCAGCTCTTCGCTGGGATCCGCGCCGGATTCGGCCACGTTGACGAACAGCCACCAGCGGCCCTGCTCGCGCACCAGCGTGGCATCGAACGCGCGGATGCCTTCGAGCAACACCTTGTGCAGCGCCCAGCGGCCCGGGAACTCCTCGCAGCGGTACAGCTCCACCGTGCCGTTCTGCGCGGTCTCCGGCAGCATGTACAGCTCGCCCTCCCAGCCGAACACGAAGGGATAGGAAAGATGATAGGGACGCTCGAGCACCGCCCGCGGCGCGCCGGGCTCGCCGTCCGGGCGGATCTCGATCGCGGAGATATGGGCCTTGCCGGCCGCGCACGGCAGATCCTCGAAGAAGATGACGCGGCGGCCCTCATGCTCGACGATGAAGGGATCCGCCCAGTCGCGATCGCGCGGCGGCACCAGGCAGCGCATGTCCCGCGGTGGCGGCGCCAGCTCCTTTGCTTCCTCCGCGTAGTAGTAGCCGATGCGCCACTGGTCGCGGTAGCCGAGCGAGCGCCAGCGGTTGGCGGCCACGCGGGCGAGCAGCCGGCAGGACAGCAGCGCCACGTCGCGCAGCGACGGCCTGGCGCACGGCGGATAGTTCGCGGGCAACGGCGTGCGCAGTCCACCGCCGTCCTGCCCGGCCGCCCCGTCCCGCGCCAGGACTGCCAGCTCGCGGGCGAAGAAGTTCATCGCCTTGCACAGCGTGACCAGGCGGTTGCGGCGCGCGGAGTTGCGGATGGTCGCGCCGCAGGCACGGTAAAGCGCATTGAAACCCGGCCGCGCGTAGTCCACCAGCTGCGCCATCGTGACCGCGCTGCCGGCGCGGATCTCGGTGGCACCGGCCCACGGACTGGTGGCGGGCGATCGCAGGCCGATCTCCAGGCCCCACACGCCGCAACGGGAAACGCGTGGCAGCGGCACGCATGGCGCCACGGCGGAAAAACACAGCCACACATCCACGTCGCAGGCGCGCAGCAGCTCTGTGCCGGCCGGGTCCGGGCGCCAGCCATCGCGACGCCATACCACCGGTACCTGCAGCGCAGCGCCGCATCGCAGGGCCTCGACCACGTCGACGCGCCCGAACAGGGGCTCGCGGCGGCAGCGCAGCCAGCCGTCGACGGTGTCCACGAACCGATGCAGCAGCGCAGCCGCGGTACCGCGCGGCGGCGCGCCGATGCAGGCCACCGCACCCAGCCGCACGTCCGGCACGGCAAGCGCCCGGCCCAATGCCTCCAGCACCCAGGCTTCCTGCCCGGGCTGGTCGAGCAGTACGCCGACGCGCAGCGACGGGGCTGCGGACTCATCCAGCCGCGCGGCGGACAACCGGCCCGCAGGTTGATGTTGCGGAACGCGCGGCACGGCCTTGTACTCGATGGGCTGCGCCTGCCGCCGCAGGCACCAGTGCAGCAGGCACTGCACCTGCCCCACCAGGTTCGGGAACTTCATCAGCACCGAGAAGGCCGCATCGGGCCACGCGTCCTGGCGCCGGCCGCCGCGGATGACCTGGCGGATGATCTGCAGGGGATACACGGCCAGCACCGGCAATGCCCAACCGCCCAGCCACGGCAGCAGCAGCAGCACCAGCAGCGGCACGCAGGCCGCCCAGAACCAGATGCTCAGCACCAGCCGCAGGCCATGGAAATCCGGCGGTCCGCCGCACATCCATGCCACCTGCAGGCCGCTGTACCCGCCGCGCACGTTTCTGCGCCACCACTGCCCGAAGTGCATCATCGCGGCATCGTGCGTGGCGATGGTCTCCGGCAGGCGCCAGATGCGCCAGTGGGCCCGCCGCAGCCGGTGGCACAGTTCCGGTTCCTCGGCGCCGACGAGGTCGGAGCGGTAGCCGCCGACCGCGGCGACCGCCGCGATGCGCATCATCGCGTTGCCGCCGCAGGCCCGCGCCTCGCCGGCGGGATGCACATTCCACTCGATGGCGCACAGCCGGTTGTAGATCGAGCGCTCGGGATGGCGTTCGCGCAGCCTGCCGCTCACCACGGCAACGTCCGGGTGGGCCTCGAGGAAGCCCGTCGCCGCGGCGATCCAGCCAGCGGCGATTTCGCTGTCGCCATCGACGAACTGCACGTATTCGAGATCCGGCAGCAGCGCCTGCAGATGCCGCAACCCTTCCGCGCGTGCGCGTCCGGCGTTGAACGGGATGCGCGGATCCAGCTCCACCACCACCGCGCCCATTGCGGCGGCGAGGCTCACCGAACCGTCGGTGGATCCGGAATCCACATAGACTACCTGGCGCGCGGTGGAACCGAGCGAACGCAGGCAGATTCGCAGGCGCTCGCCCTCGTTGCGGCCGATGACCACCGCGCCGGCTGCCGGCGCGTCGCCGGGTGGCCTGGCGCCGTCAGCCGGCGGCATTGGCCCTCATCCCCTGGCCCTTGTCGTGGCGCAGCACGCCGAACCAGCACCAGGCGGCGTAGGCCGACACGAACAGGGCGATGCCTGCCGCGCAGCTCCAGAATGGCGCAAGGCCAAGCCCGCCGACCAGCAACCGGGCGGCAAACGCCAGCAACACGCCGCCGCCCACCATCAGCAACAGCCTGGAATCATAGGGAAACGCACGCAACACGCGGCGCGCGTACAGCGTGCGCGCGGCGTTCACGAACGTAATGGAGCAGAAGGTGGCGACGGCCGCGCCCAGCTGGCCGTGGGCCGGCACCAGCAGGTAGCACAGCACCGCCGACAGCAACAGGCCGGCGACGAGGATCCCCAGCTCCAGCACGTGCCGGTTGGTCATCGACAGTGCCCAGCCCATGGAGCCGAACAGCGCGAGGACGAACTGCCCGCCGCCGAGCAACGCCATCACGGCCGGTGGCACGACAAATGTCGGCCCGAACAGCAGCATGAGCTGCGTGCCCCAGAACAGGAAGATCGCAAACACGGGCAGTGTACCCAGCGCGACCCAGCGGGTGGTCTGCGACAGCACCCGCACCAGCCCGGCGCGATCGCCACGGAAATATTTCTCGGCGACCAGCGCGCCGAGCGTCTGGTTGAACGCAATGGAAAAGAAGCCGATCAGCAACAGCAGCGTCTTCGCCAGCGAATACTGGCCGAGCTGTGCGGCGGTGCCGAAGCGGCCCAGGGTCAGCACATCCATGCTCGAAGTCAGCGTCGTCACCAGCACGGCCACGGCCAGCACGCTGGAATATCCGATCACGCGACGGGCTGCGGGCCAGCAGTTCAGGGAGGCGGCGGCAACCGGGAAATCCCGCCGCGCGCGCCATGCCAGCCACGCCGAGGCCACCACGGAACCCATGGTGGTGCCGGCGGCGACGGCCCACAGCCGCCAGCCCGCGAGAAACAGCGCGATGATCACCAGCAGCCGCGCGGTGGGCATCAGCACGTACTCGGCCATCACCGAAGGTCCCGGCCGCAGGCTGCCGCGATAGGCGCCGCCGAGCACACCCAGGTCGGTGACGAACGGCAGCGCGAGGGCGAGGCAGGAAAGCGCCTGCGCGAAACCCGCGTGGTGGTAGACATGCGCCTCGAGCGCATCGCCGAGCCCGAGCATCACCGCCGCGACGGGCAGCAGCGCGACGCAGGCGGCGATGAGCCGCAGCCTGCGCAGCACCCGCAGCCGCAGGGAATCGTCCGCGGATTTCGTTTCTCCGAAATGACGCTGCAGCCCGATGTCGAGGCCGAGGCGGGTGCCGATGGTCGCGGTGTCGAGCAGGTTGCGCGCCAGGTTGAAGACGCCGTAGTCCGCAGCGCCGAGCACACGCGCCACCACGAGCCCGGACAGGAACGCCACGCACTGCTGGTAGACCGCTCCCGCGCCGGCGACCGATGCGCGTCCCAGCAGCCTGCGAGGCGAGCCCTCCTCACGGGGCGCGTCCCGCGGCTTCAGGGGCGCGCTGCCGTGCTCGATGGCGCTATCGATGGTCGCCATGCAATGGCCAGCAGGATCAGCAGCAGGACCAGCAGCCGCGGATCCTGGATCGAGAACAGCGTCACGAAGGTGGCGGCGAACACCGCAAGTCCGGCAAGCGCGGCGGCAACCTCGGAGCGCACGTCCGGCACCGTGGCCTTGCTCACCAGCGCAACGATGGACCGGTGCAGCGTGGCGACCACCAGCACCACCACCGCGACCGAGCCGAGGATGCCGGATTCGTACAGGATCTTGAAATAGGCGCTTTCGGGCTGGTCCGGCACGTAGACGACACCGCTGTCCTCGCCGATGCCGTAGTAGTTGAACACCAGCGGCCGCGTGTCCAGCAGGTACTGCTGGAACCCATGCAGGCCGACGCCGGTCAGCGGATGCCGGGCGAACATTTCCCAGGTGTCGAACCATACGTCCACGCGGTTGCTGAACTCCGCCTGCGACTGCACCATGCGCGCGGCCAGCGTGCCCGGCAGCAGGCCCATCCAGAAGCCAGGCGCGACCATCACGGTGGCCGCGAGCACCGCCATCGCGGCGAAGCCGCACAGCTTCAATGGCAACGGCCAGCGATTGGCGGCCAGCAATGCCACCAGGCACACGGGCACGAAGCTGAACAGCGCCGCCCGCGATACCGTCAGGAACAGTGCCGGAATGCCCAGCAGCAGCGCGCTCCACACCAGCAGGCGCAACCAGCCGCTGCGGCAGCGGCCGCGCATCAGCAGCACCAGCAGGAAGGTCAGCAGCGCGGCAAGGAAATCGCCGGCCTTCTGTCCGTCCTGGAAGATGCCGCCGGCGCGCCAGATGAATTCCCCGTTGTCCGCCTGCGTGAACTGGTTGAGGTTGCTGCCGCGCAGGCTGAGATTGATGTGCAGGTAATGGTCGATGAAGAGGCCGATGGCCGCGAGGATGCCGGTAACCGCCAGCAGGCCGGCCACGCGCTCCAGGCCTTCCGGCCGCCGCAGCTCCTGCAGCACGAACCAGAAGAACACGTAGGCGGCGAAGATCAGCAGCAGGTTCAGCAGCGCCGGCCACGGATGCCGCGCGAACACGGTGCACGGAACCAGCAGCAGCAGGATGACGGCCAGCGAGCGCGCCGGGAACAGCGGCTCGGCGGCATCGCGCGCAAAGGCCTTGTGCAGCAGCAGGCCGGCGGCCAGTACCAGGCTGGCGACATCGAATACCGTCAGGTTCCACCTTCCCGGCGGCACCGCGATGTCCGCGAAGGGCAGCAGTGCCAGGATCGCGAGGAAGGCGAAGCGCAGCGGCTGCGGGCGGGTCAGCACCAGCGCCCCGGCGATGGCGAGGCAGCCCGGCACCGCCAGCAGATAGATCGCGCGGGTGCCGGCCGCGGCGCCCGCCACTGCCGCCAGGCCCCCGGCCAGCACCGCGGCGGCGAGCGGCAGCAACAGCGAGGTCAGGCGCGTGCGCGGATCCTCGAGTTCGTCGTATTTCGACATTGCCCGCCTGCTCATTCCGCGAACATGGATGCCCGCCGCACGGCAGCCACGCGTCCCGCCCGCATCGCATGCAGGGGCATGGCGCTGGATGGAAGATCCACCGCGGCCGCGTCGCCACTGTAGTAATAGAGCCCGTCCGGTCCGCGGCGCGCCCGATCGCCGGTGCGGAAGATCCTGCGCCCCTGGCCATCACTTCCCGCCTCCTCGACGAACGCGGCGCGTGTCTTCCTGGGATCGCCCCAGTAACCCGGCGACAGGCCGCTGCCACCTATGTAAAGATCCCCCGCCTCGCCGTCGGCCACGGGACGCCGCTGCTCATCCAGCAGCAGCAACTCCTCGCCGTCGCAGGCCGTGCCGAGGGCAATCACATCCTGCGCGCTGCGCGGGCATTCCGCGATGGTGTGGTAGCTGCTGGCGATGGTGGTCTCGACCGGCCCGTAAAGATGAGTGAACCGCACGTGCGGCAGGCGCTGCATCAGGTAGATCAGCGTGGCGGTCGGCAGGACGTCACCCGCGAACAGCAGGCGGCGCAACTGCGGGAAATCCCCGTGCCCCACCACGTCGAACTGCGCCATCAGGTTCAGCACCCCGGGCATGGAGAACCACTGCGTGAGCGCGGACTCGCGGATCATGCCGGCCAGCCGGTGCGGCTGCAGGTTCAGCTCCGGCGGCACCAGGTGCAGCTCCGCGCCGGACCACAGCGCGCCGAAGACATCCAGCAGCGACATGTCCGAGCTCAGCGGCGAGTGCTGGGAAATGCGGTCCGTGCCGGCGATGCCGAAGCAGGCGTTGGACCAGCGCAGGAACTGCATGATGCCGGCGTGCGTGAGCATCACGCCGCGCGGCACGCCGGTGGGACCCGGCGTGAAAAGTATGTGCGACACTTCCGGCGCATGGTCGAGCGCGGGCTGCTGCACCGGGAAGGCGGCCAGGTCCTGCAACTCGAAGACCGCCTGCGGGATCGACGCGGCCGCCGGCTCCTCGTCGAGCCAGCCGACGAGCGGATCGCGCGCCAGCTGCGCCAGGCGCAGCGCTTCCCCGATGTCCCCGCCGCCGCGTCCGGCGGCCAGCAACCACCGGCAGTCCGCCACCGCCAGTATCCGCGCCAGCCGCTGCGCGGGCTGGCCCGGATCCAGCGGCACGCAGATGGCGCCGGCCTTCAGCGCCGCCAGCGTGGCCACGATGGCCATCGGCCGCTTCGGCATCAGGATGCCCACGCGCTCGCCGGGATCGCAGCCCGCATCCACCAGCAGGCTGGCGAGGCGATTGCTGGTCTCCTCCAGTTCGCCGTAGGTCATGCGCACGTGCTTCCAGACCAGCGCCGTGGCGTCGGGCAGGGACCGCGCGCGTTCGCTGATCTGGTGCTGCAGCAGTGTCCTGGCGCGGCCGCGCATGGCGAGGAGCTTCAGCGCACGGCTGGTGATGTGCATGGGCACCGGGTGAATCCTCCGGGAGTGCAAACGGGGACGATCCTCGGCTGGCTGATCGTTGGGTCAGATACGGCGGTCGGGCGGCAGCGCTGGTCCATTCGGCCCATGCGCCGTCCGGACCATGCAGCCGGTACCGCGCCGCCGGCCGCAATGCAGCGAAGAAGCCGGATATTGGCGCGGACTGCCGGAGAATCTGGTCTTGAGAATCGCGCTACTGGCCCTGCATTACGCCGAATACGCCAGCCGGCTCGCCATCGCGCTGTCGGTCCGCCATGAAGTGCTGCTGCTGCTGGGCTCGAACAATGCCCGCGGCGAACTGACGCCCCGGCTGCGCGCGCGGGCGGAAGAAGCCGCGCGCGTGCGTTACGTGGAGGCGCGCCGGATGCGCGACCCGCGCGTGCCGCTCACCGCGCTTTCCATCAACCGCGTCATCCGCCGGTTCGCGCCCCACGTGGTGCACGCGCAGGAAGTCCATCCCCTGCTGAACGCCGCGACCATACTGGCGTTCCGCGGGAAGGTACCGGTCATCCTCAC
>DATJXQ010000134.1:0-4202 GCA_035500015.1 Steroidobacteraceae bacterium | reverse complement strand
CGAAGACGCGCGACCAGCGCTTCTACCGCATGTGGTGGTATTACCTCAGTTCCGTGGCCGCGGGATTCCGTTCGCGCAATGCCGATGTCTGGCAGGTGCTGCTGAGCGGCGGCTGATGCTTTGATGTGCGCCGTCGCACTGTTTCAGACCTGGAAGGCCACCGCCAGCAGCGCACCTTCGGCCAGATCGCGCAGCAGGCCGGGCGGCGCGGCATCGAAGGGCACGCCCTGCGCGGCGCGGTCGCCGATCCAGCCGGCAAGCCACGCGATCTCCGCCGCGCCATAGAACACCACCGCGGATTCGTAGTTCAGCAGCAGGCTGCGCGCATCCAGGTTGATCGAGCCGCCGATGGCCAGCGTGTCGTCGACCACCACGGCCTTGGCATGCGACATCTGCGGCAGCAGCAGGATGCGCGCGCCCGCGCGCGCCAGTTCGCGCAGCGGCCGGCCGCGCACGAAATCGGCGAGCGGATGGTTGGAGGTGGCGGGCACGAGCAGCGTGACCTGCACGCCGCGCCGCGCCGCGAGGTTCAGCGCCTGCTGCAGCGAAGTGTCGGGCACGAAGTAGGGCGTGATCGCGAGCAGGCGATGCTGCGCGCGGAAGCAGGCGCTGACCAGCAGCGCCTCGGCAGTGTCCTCATCCTGGTCGGGACCGCTGGGCACGAACTGCGTCAGGGTTCCCCGCGCTTTGGCCGTTTCCCGGATGGGGGCGTCGCGCGCCGGCGCGTCTCCGTTGGCGGCCGCCCAGTCGCGCTCGAACTGGCGCGCGGCAGAGGCAGCGACCGCGCCTTCCAGGTCGAAGGTAAGATCCAGCCACGGCGCGGCGCCGGCTTCACCGGTGAAATATTCCGTAGCCAGGTTGCGCCCGCCGGCCCACATGCGCGTGCCGTCGGCGATGGCGTACTTGCGGTGATTGCGCAGGTTGCGCGGCCCGATGCGCCGCAGGGTCAGCAGCGGATGGAACACCGCGACCTGTGCACCCGCCGCGCGCAGCGCGCGCAGCGCGCGACGCGGTGCGATCCATGCGCTCATGCCGTCGTACAGCAGCCGCACGCGCACGCCGGCATTGGCGCGGCCCGCAAGCCGCGCGACGGCCTCGCGTCCGAAGCTGTCGTTGCCGATCAGGAAGACGCAGACATCCAGCGTGTCGCGCGCCGTGTCGATGAGCCGCCACAGCGAAGCCCGCGCCGCCACGCCGTCGGTGTGGAACCGCACCGCGGCGGGAGCCGGCGGCGGCAGCCCAAAACTGCCGAGGAGCGATGCGGCCCAGTGTGGCGCATCCTCCGGCCCCGCGGCAGCGGGTGCTGTCTGGGACGACGCGGACAGCTTGCGCCGGCCGAACGCCAGGTACAGCGGCAGCATCACGTAGGGCAGCAGCACCAGCCCCATCACCCAGGCGATCGCCGCGGCCGGCGCGCGGCGTTCGCGCCGCGCCCGTGCATTGATCACGTAGACCAGCAGCGACGCCGTGACGACCAGGAAATGCTGGCTGAGGGAGGGCAGCCAGTTGTGGAGACCCGACGCGTGCATGCCTTCAGGGAATTGCCGGCGCGGATCCCGGGAAGTACTCGGTATGTGTTTCGGCGGTTCGACCGAAGTACAGCACACGCCTGCCCGGCAGCGATACGAGGTAGCCGGCGCAGCCCGCCGCGGTGACCTTGTCGCAGAAGCCCCGGTAGGTGTAGCCGGGTTGCATGCGCTGGGCTTCGCCGATCGCCGCGCGGATCGCCGCCACGTCGAAGCGCAGCGCCACCGGGCCGCTGGCGGGTATGCAGTCCAGTTCCAGAGTCTCGCCGCCCGGCATGTAGTAGGTGCGCCGGGCGCGGCGGAAGTCCACCTCGTAGCCGTCGCAGCCGGCTTCCATCAGCAGGCGCACACCCGCGCCGAAATCCACCGTGCCGGATTCCGCACCTTCATGGGTGATGCGGGCGGTCTCTTTCCAGTTGCTGTGCATGGCATGTTCTCCTTAGTCGACCGGCAGGGACCTGAGCCGGTGCTTGTCCACGAGTCCCTTCAGGATGCGAAGCAGCGCGGCGCGGTCCGCCGCGGGCAATTCATCGAAGAACTCCGCATCGTTGACGTCCGCGAGCGCGGCGAGCTGCGGGACAAGCCTGCGGCCCCTGGCGGTGAGCGCCAGCTTCTGCGCGCGCCCGTCGCCCGGATCCGCCATGCGCGTCAGCAGGGACTTGGCGATGAGCCGATCCGCAAGCCGCGTTACCGCCCCGCGTGTCATGCCCATGCGTTCGGCCAGGCGGCTGGGCGCGAGGCTCTCCACCTCGAGGAGCTGGCGCATCAGCACCCACTCCGCGACGGTGACGCCGCGGGATTCCATCCTGCGGGCGAAGGAGTGCGACACGCTGTTGGAGACGTAGCGCAGCCAGTAGCCAAGGTGGGCCTGCAGCGCGGACGGTGGTGCGGTCATCGAAAAAGCAGCTCCCTGTGGTTGATAAGTAAACTATACCTCTATTGTTTCCTTGTCAACCATATCCCGGCGGAAGTATTGCGGGTAAACTGCCTGCCATGAAACGCCGTCCGCCGGCTTTGCTCTTCATCTTGCTGGCCGCAGGCTGCGTCCACCAGCCGCCTCCGGTCGCGGACTTGCCGCAACACGCCCAGGCAGCGCAACGCGTGCCGGCAAAGCCGTATCTGAACATGCCGGAAACGGCCGCCGGCAAGCTGCCCCCGCTGCTGTCGCAGACCGGCGCGTTCGCGGACCTGCGCACGCTTGCGCCGGCGCCGGGCCTGCTGCCCTACGATCTGGTGCTCGCCTTCTGGTCCGACGGCGCGGTGAAGACGCGCTTCGTGGCGATTCCCGCCGGCAAGGTGAAATTCTCCGCCACCGGCGAATGGATCTTCCCCCCTGGCACGGTGTTCGTGAAGACCTTCGAACTGCCGGTGGACGCCGCGCAGCCGCAGCACAAGCGCCGGCTGGAAACGCGCCTGCTGGTGGTGGATCGCAATGGCACCGTCTACGGCGTCGACTACAAGTGGCGCGCGGACCTGAGCGAGGCGGATCTGCTGCCCGCCAGCGCCACCGAAGACATCGCGATCCGCGACGCCGCCGGCCACGCACACACACAGACCTGGTACTACCCCAGCCGCAAGGATTGCACCACCTGCCACAACAGCCACACAGCGGGCCAGCTCGGCCCGAAGACGCGGCAGATGAACCGCGACGTCCACTATCCCGATGGCATCACCGAGAACCAGCTGCGCTACTGGAACCGCCTGGGCCTGTTCGAGCCCGCGCTCGATGACCGGCAGATCGCCTCATTGCCCGCGCTGGCCCGCCCCGACGACACCAGCCGCAGCCTCGAGGACCGCGCGCGTTCGTACCTGGACGCCAACTGTGCGCACTGCCACCGTCCCGGCGGCACCGTGGCGAGCTTCGATGCGCGTTACGACACGCCACTGGCACAGCAGAACATCGTCGACGGCCCGGTGCTGATCGATGAGGGCGTGGACCGTGCGCGCGTGGTCTCGCCGCACGATCCCTGGCGCTCCATCATGCTGATGCGCGTGGATACCAATGATGACCGGCGCATGCCGCCGCTGGCGCGCCAGACCATCGACACCGCGGGCGTGGCGCTGCTGCGCGCCTGGATAGACAGCATGCCCGGCCGCGACGTGCTCGCGCCGCCGGCCATCATGCCGGCAGGCGGCAGTTTCAGTGGCCCGGTTACGGTGACGCTGTCGAGTAGCGAGGCTGGTGCCGAGATCCACTACACGCTGGATGGCAGCGCGCCGGGGCTGGATGATCCCGTATACCGGCAGCCGGTGCGCGTGGAAGGCCCGGCGGTGCTGCGCGCGCGCGCCTACAAGGATGGCTTCACGCGCAGCGTGATCGCGCAGCAGACCTACGTCATCGGCCAGTAGGCACGATGGCGACGCCCCATGGGCTGTCGCCGGCCTTCACGCGCGCCACTTCCTTGCCGCCGGCCAGATCCACCACCGACACGTCGTTCGAAGGGCCATTGGCCGAGAACAGGTATTTGCCGTCCGGCGACAGCACGATGCCCCAGGGGCGCTTGCCCACGGCGATGGTGCCACTCACCGTGAAATCCGCGGTGTTCACCACCGCCACCGTGCCGCCGCGGCCGGTGCTTGCGTAGAGCCTGCTGCCGTCGGCGGCGACGCGCAGCCGCATCGGCCGCGAGCCCTGCGGCAGCGCGATGGTCTTGATGACCTGCATCTGCGCGGTGT
>DATJXQ010000133.1:0-3302 GCA_035500015.1 Steroidobacteraceae bacterium | reverse complement strand
GCGCCGTATCCAGGCGCTGCTCGAGCTGCGCGGCATTGCCGCCAAAGCCGCCCTGCGCGGCCAGTTCCGCGATGTCGCGGGCGGCGGTCAGGTGCCAGCTGCCCTCGAAGTTCGGCGGACGGTCCAGTCCGTAGCGCGCCTCGAACAGCCCGACATCGTCGGGTGGCAGCAGCGCGGCCACCTGTTCGCGCGTCCAGACGTAGAACCGTCCCTCGTGTCCTTCCGAATCCGCGTCGAAGGAGGAATGGAAACCGCCGTGTGGGTCGCGCATTTCGCGCAGCAGGAAGTCCGCGGTCTCGCGCGTCACCTTGCGGAAGGCCGTTTCCCCGGTGGCGCTGGCGGCAGCGGCGTACACCGACAGCAGCGCGCCGTTGTCGTACAGCATCTTCTCGAAATGCGGGATCTCCCAGCGCGCATCCACGCTGTAGCGGCAGAAGCCGCCGCCCAGCTGGTCGTACAGGCCGCCGTCGGCCATGCGCTGCAAGGTGAGCGTGGCCATGAACAGCCCCTGCAGGTCCGGATGCGCGCCGCGCGCGCCGGCATGCCAGTCGCGCAGCAGCCGCTGGATGATGCCGGCGTGCGGAAACTTCGGCGCCGGGCTCCAGCCGCCATACTCGCGGTCGAACCGCTGTTCCAGCTGCTCGCGCAGCAGCCGCAGCGGCGCCTCGTCGGGCCCCGCCGGGCCATCCGCGGGCGCATCGATCGCGGCCAGCGCGTCCACGAGTGCCGCGGATTGCGCGCGCAGTTCCGGTCCATGCTCGCGGTAGTACTGCGCGACGCGCGCCAGCAGCGCAGGGAATCCCGGCATGCCGAAGCGCGGCGCGGGCGGAAAGTACGTGCCGCCGAAGAACGGTCGCGCGTCATCGTGCGCCAGGAACATGGTCAGCGGCCAGCCGCCGCCGCGGCGCGTCAGCAGCTGGTGCGCAAGCTGGTAGATGCGATCGATGTCGGGCCGTTCCTCGCGGTCCACCTTGATGTTCACGAACAGCTCGTTCATCACCGCTGCCGTCGCCGGGTCCTCGAAGGATTCATGTGCCATCACATGGCACCAGTGGCAGGCCGAATAGCCTATGGACAACAGGATGGGCCTGCCGCTGGCCCGTGCCGCGGCGAATGCTTCCTCGCCCCATGGATACCAGTCCACCGGATTGGCGGCATGCTGCAGCAGGTACGGGCTGGTCGCGCCGGCGAGCCGGTTGCGGGTCGTGGCTGGCAGCGGCATGGAGTGCCTCATGCGGCGGAGCGGGTGCAGTACACTGCGCGGCACTATGACAGATTTGTCCGGCGCCGCGCCGCTGCAACTGCGGCTGCGGCGCCATGAGGACCGGCGCATCCGCGCCGGCCATGCGTGGGTGTTTTCCAACGAGATCGATACCGGCGCCACGCCGCTGGCGGCCGTGCCGCCGGGCGCGGCGGTGGCCATGCTGGATCATCGCGGGCAGTTCCTCGGTCATGCGCTCGCCAACCCGCACGCGCTGATCTGCGCGCGCATCATGAGCCGCGACGCCGAGCAGCCCATCGACCGCGCGCTGCTGGCGGCGCGGCTGCGCAGCGCGCTGGCGCTGCGCGCACGCTACTGCCCGGGGTTGCACCATCGCCTGGTGTATGGCGAATCCGACGGCCTTCCCGGCCTGGTGGTGGACCGCTTCGGCGACGTGCTGGTGGGCCAGATCGCCACGCTTGCCATGGAGCAGCGCCGCGCGTTGCTGGAAGAGGTGCTGCGCGAGGTGGTGGCGCCGCGGCTGATCCTGTGGAAGAACGACACGGGCGCGCGGGACCTGGAGGGCCTGCCGCATGAATTGCGCTGCGATGGCGGCGCGCTGCCCGAGGCGCTCGAGGTGATCGAGGCCGGGCTGCGCTTCGCCGCGCCGCTGGCCAGCGGCCAGAAAACCGGCTGGTTCTACGACCAGACCGCCAATCGCGCGCTGCTGCGCCGGTTCCTGCAGCCGGGGCAATCCATGCTGGATGTCTGCAGCTATGTCGGCGGCTGGGCCGTATCCGCGCTGGCCGCCGGCGCCTCCACGGCACTGTGCGTGGATTCCTCGTCCGCGGCGCTGGATGCGGCGCAGGCCAATGCCGCACGCAATGGCTGCGTCATCGAGGCGCGGCGCGGCGATGCCTTCGAGGTGCTGGCGGCACTGCAGGCGGAAGGCCGCCGCTTCGACGTTATCGTGGTGGATCCGCCGGCCTTCGTGAAACGCCGCAAGGACCTGCCGAAGGGCGAAGCCGCATACCGCAAGCTCAACCAGCTGGCCATGCAGCTCGCCAGCGACGAGGCGCTGCTGGTGAGCTGCTCCTGTTCCTGGCATCTGCCGGCGGAGCGGCTGCCCGAACTGCTGCAGGCGGCAGCCTCGCATGTGGGGCGCACGCTCGCCATCATCGCGCAGGGCGGGCAGTCGCCCGACCATCCGGTGCATCCGGCGATGCCGGAGACGCGCTATCTGAAGGCCCTGTTCGCGCGCGTATCCCGCTAGAATTGCCCGATGCTCCACTACCCGCACATCAACCCCATCGCGCTGCCACTGGGTCCGCTGAAGATCCGCTGGTACGGCATCATGTACGTCATCGGCTTCGCCGCCGCCTGGTGGCTGGCGCGCCGCCGCGCCGCGCGTCCCGGCAGCACCTGGAAGCCCGAGCAGGTCGATGACCTGATCTTCTGGGCCATGGTGGGCGTGATCCTCGGCGGCCGCATCGGCTACGTGCTGGTGTACGTGCTGCCCTTCGAGCGCCAGCTGCTGACGCAGGACTGGCTCTACCCGCTGAAGATCTGGACGGGCGGCATGTCCTTCCACGGCGCGCTGACCGGGGTCATCCTGGCCATGGTGATCTATGCGTGGCGGCATGGCCGGCGCATGCTGGACGTGCTGGATTTCGTCGCGCCGCTGCCCGGCATCGGCTTCTTCGCGGGGCGCATCGGCAATTTCATCAACGGCGAGCTGTGGGGCGCACCCACGCACTGGCGCTTCGGCTTCCTGGTGCCGGATCCGGTGACCGGCGAACTGGTGGGGCGGCACGCCTCGCAGCTGTACGAGGCGACGCTGGAGGGCCTGGTGATGTTCGCGCTGCTGTGGTGGTTCGCCCGCAAGCCGCGGCCGCGCGGCATGCTCGCCGGCCTGTTCCTGGCCTGGTATGCGCTGGTGCGGATCTGCGTGGAATTCGTGCGCGTGCCGGACTCGCAGATCGGTTACCTGCTGCAGGACTGGCTGACGATGGGGCAGGTGCTGTCCTGGCCCATGCTGCTGGCCGGCATCTGGCTGATGCTGCAGGCCCGCCTGCAGCCGCAGCCCTCGGGCAATTACGCG
>DATJXQ010000132.1:0-11829 GCA_035500015.1 Steroidobacteraceae bacterium | reverse complement strand
CGACTACCTGCCTGGCAGCAGGCTGTGGTTGGTCGAATGGCCCGAGCGGGCCGCGGGAAGGGGACTGCCGCCGTCCGATCTCGACATTTTCCTGGAAGTGGAAAGCCCGGGACGCCGCATCCGGCTGTTGCCGCGCTCGGCCGCCGGCGCGCGCTGGCTCGCTGCCGTGAGCGCAGACGGCAGATCATGAAAGGCGGCTATCTCCATATTTTAATTGAAAATAGATGCACCCGGACCTACAGTACCGCCATGTTCCAGAGGTTGCTTTGCAGACTGCTGCCGGCTGGCGTGCTGCTGCTGGCCGGTGAGTTCGCCGGCGCGGCCAATGCAATCCGCGCCGCCTCGCTGGAAGCGCTGGCCGCAGACAGCGCCCGCCTGCAGCTGCAGCTGTCCGCGCCGCCGCGGCAGAAGGTCTTCTCGCTGGACAATCCGCATCGCGTGGTCATCGACCTGCCGGCGGCACAACTGGCGCGCGGCCTGAAGCTGCCGGCTGCCGCCGGTCCGGTGCGCTCGCTGCGCAGTGGCGCGCGGCCCGATGGAACCTTGCGGCTGGTGATGGAACTGGATCGCGATCTGGCGCCGCGCGTCACGGCCAGCGGCACGCAGCTGACCGTCGAGCTGGGCAGCGCGCCCGCGGCTGCGGCTCCGGTGCCGGTGCATGCGGCGCATGCACCCGCGAACGATGGCCGCGACATCATCGTCGCGGTGGACGCCGGGCACGGCGGCGAGGACCCGGGCGCCACCGGCGCCTCCGGTACGCACGAGAAGGACGTCACCCTGGCCATCGCGCGCGCGCTGGCGAAACGCATCGATGCCGAGCCAGGCATGCACGCCTACCTGACGCGCGATGCCGACCGTTTCATTGCGCTGCGCGACCGCATCGACCTGGCGCGGCGGGCACATGCCGACCTCTTCGTCTCCATCCATGCCGATTCGATCAAGGACCGCAAGGTCGGTGGCTCGTCGGTATACGTGCTTTCCGAGCACGGCGCCTCCAGCGAGGCGGCACGCTGGCTGGCCGAGGGCGAGAACGCCGCGGACCTGAAGGGCGGCGTATCGCTGGGCGATGTGCCCGCTCCGCTGGCCTCGGTGCTGATGGATCTGTCGCAGACGACCAGCATCACGCACAGCATGGAGGCCGCCAACCTCGTGCTGGGCCAGCTTGACCATGTCGGCACGATCCGCAAGAGCCAGGTGCAGCAGGCCGGTTTCCTGGTGCTGAAGTCACCGGACATTCCCTCGATGCTGGTGGAAACGGCCTATATCTCCAATCCCGCCGAAGAGAAGAAACTGCGTTCCGCCGCGTATCAGGCCCAGCTTGCCGAAGCCATCCTCGACGGCCTGCGCCAGTACTGCCGGGACAATCCCCCGGACGGTACGCTGTTCGCGCGGCAGCGGGCCGCCAGCGGCGTTCCGGCGACCATCGTCGCCGACAGTCCCCGGCCCTGAACCGTTAAGATGCGCTGGCCTCATGGCCATCCGCATCCTGCCTTCCCACCTCATCGACCAGATCGCTGCCGGCGAGGTGGTCGAGCGCCCGGCCTCCGTGGTGAAGGAGCTGGTGGAGAACGCACTTGATGCGGGCGCGACCCGCATCGACGTGGATATCGAAGCCGGCGGTGCCGGGCTGATCCGCGTGCGCGATGACGGTCATGGCATTCCCGCCGCGGAACTGCCGCTGGCGCTGACGCGCCACGCCACCAGCAAGATCGCAAGCCTGGATGACCTGGCGGCTGTCGATTCGCTGGGCTTTCGCGGCGAAGCGTTGCCTTCGGTTGCCGCCGTGGCGCGGCTGCGGCTGGTTTCGCGCGCGCGCGGCGCAGCTGAGGCGGCCGAGATCACCGCGCAGGATGGCGTCATCGGCGCGGCGCGGCCGGCCTCGCTGGCCGGGGGCACGCTGGTGGAAGTGCGTGAGCTGTTCTTCAATGTGCCGGCGCGGCGGCGTTTCCTGCGCAGCGAGTCCACCGAGGCCACGCATGTGCTGCGCATGGTGGAGCGCCTGGCATTGGCGCGGCCGGACGTCGCGCTGCGCTACACCAGCAATGGCCGCGAGCAGCTGCGCGTGCAGCCGGCCACGGACGACGGCACCGTGCGGCAACGACTTGCGGAGGTGCTCGGCGAGGATTTCATCGCCGGCGCGATGCAGATCGACGTGGCCGCCGGTCCGCTGCGGCTCTCGGGCTGGATCAGCCAGCCCACGTTTTCGCGCGCGCAGGCCGATTGCGCGCACTGGTTCGTCAATGGCCGCGCGGTGCGCGACCGGCTGCTGGCCAATGCCGTGCGCATCGGCTATCGCGACGTGCTGTACGGCGGCCGGCATCCGGCCTATGTGCTGCACCTCGGCATCGATCCGCGCGAGGTGGACGTCAATGCGCATCCGGCCAAGCAGGAGCTGCGTTTCCGCGAGTCGCGCGGCGTGCACGATTTCATCCAGCGCGCGCTGGAGCGGCGACTGGCCGACGCACGGCCGGGCGCGCAGCCCACCGCCGTTGATACGCGGCCATCCCCCGACGGGTCACGGCCTGGCGCATTCGACTTCCACGCACAGGGTCATGTCGCGCCGCGCGATGCGCTGGGCACTTCGCTGGGTTCTTCCGGCGCCTGGGCCGTGCGCGAGGCGCTGGAGGGTGCGCCGGCGTTGAACGGTGCTGGCCAGCACGCACCGGATGGCGAGGATGCGCGCCCGCTCGGCACGGCGATCGCGCAGCTGCACGGCATTTACATCCTCGCGCAGGACGCGCACGGACTGGTGCTGGTGGACATGCACGCCGGCCACGAGCGCGTGCTGTACGAGAAGCTCAAGGCCGATCACGCCAGCCGCAGCGTCGAGGCGCAGCGCCTGCTCGAGCCGGTGACGGTGGCGTTGCCGCAAGCCGTGCTCGACCGGCTGCTGGAGGAACAGGACGACTGGGCGCGCTGCGGCTTCGAGCTCACGCGCCTGGCGCCCGACAGGCTGGCGGTGCGCAGCGTGCCGGCGCTGCTGGCGCGCGGCGACGTCGCCGGGCTGGTGCGCAGCACGGCGCTGGCCGTGGCGAACGAGGAGGGCGCGCATCACGTCGAGGGCGCCGCGCACCGGCTGCTGGCAACGCTGGCCTGCCGCGCCGCCGTGCATGGCGGACGCCGCCTGTCGCTGCCGGAGATGGACGCGCTGCTGCGGCAGATGGAACAGACCGAGCGCGCCAGCCAGTGCAACCACGGCCGTCCCACCTTCGCGCGCGTGGCGCTGGCCGAGCTGGACCGGCTGTTCCTGCGCGGCCGGTAGGCTGCCATGAACGCGGCGAGTGCTGCCGGTGCGTTGCCTCGCGGCATCGCCATCCTGGGTCCCACCGGCAGCGGCAAGAGCGCGCTGGCCATGCGCGTGGCCGCCGCGCTGCCCGTGGAAATCATCAGCGTGGATTCCGCGCAGGTGTACCGTGGACTGGACATCGGCACGGCCAAACCCGGCGCGGCGGAGCGGCGCGCGGTCGCGCATCATCTGCTGGACATCCGCGCTCCGGAACAGGTTTATTCGGCCGGCGAATTCCGCGCCGACTGCCTCGCGCTGATCCATGCAATCGCCCTCCGGGGACGCGTGCCGCTGCTGGTGGGCGGCACCATGCTGTACTACCGCGCGCTGTTCGGCGGCATAGCCGCGCTGCCGCGCGCGGATGCGGCATTGCGTGCGGCACTGGATGCGCGCGCCGCGCGCGAGGGCTGGCCCGCGCTGCATGCGGAACTGGCCGCCCGTGATCCGGCCGGCGCGGCGCGCATCCATCCGCACGATGCGCAGCGCATCCAGCGCGCGCTGGAGGTGCTGGCGCTTTCGGGCCGCGTGCTGGATGCGCACTGGTCAGGCGGCAGTGGACCAGCCGGTCTGTTCGCCGGCTGGAAGTTCTGCCTGCTGGAGCCGCATGACCGGGCGCGGCTGCACGCCGCGCTCGCCGCGCGCCTGGATGTCATGCTGCGCGATGGTTTCGTCGCTGAAGTGCAGGGGCTGCTCGGGCGCGGTCTGCCTGCCAATGCGCCCGTGCTGCGCCTGGTGGGCTACCGCCAGCTGGCGGCGTACTGCCGTGGGCAGGAATCGCTGCAAGCCGCCACTGGCCACGCGCTCGCCGCAACGCGGCAACTGGCGAAACGCCAGCTCACCTGGATGCGCGGCGGCGGATTGTTGCCATATGGCGCCACCGTGCTGCGTACCGATCCTTTCGACCTACATTCTGTCGCCGCCACGACACAGAGCTTGATCGAAGGCCTGACGCCCCCATGATAAGATGCTATGCAGCAAAATAAGGAGAATGTCGTGGCCAAGACCCAGTCCCTGCAGGATCCGTTCCTCAACGCATTGCGAAAGGAGCGCGTGCCGGTTTCCATCTATCTCGTGAACGGCATCAAGCTGCAGGGGACCATCGACTCATTCGACCAATTCGTGGTGCTGCTGAAGAACAGCGTCAACCAGATGGTGTACAAGCACGCCATCTCCACCGTCGTGCCCGCGCGCAACGTGCGCCTGCCCGGTGTCGAGGAAGATGGCGCGGAGGAAGCCGCGGGTTGAGGCCCGCGGGCTGATGTTCGAGCGTCCCAGGAGCGGCGAGCGCGCCGTGCTCGTGCGTCTCGGTATCGGGGCGCCGCTGGATCCCGAGGATGTCGGCGAGTTCACGCAGCTGGCGGTCTCCGCCGGCGCGATTCCGGTCGCCACCCTCACCGGGCGGCGCGAGCGGCCGGATCCGCGCTACTTCGTCGGCAGCGGCAAGGCCGAGGAAATCCGCCTGGAGGCGCTGGCGCATGAAGCCGACCTCATCCTCGTCGATCATGCGCTCTCGCCCAGCCAGGAGCGCAACCTCGAGAAACTCACCGGCAAGCGCGTGCTCGACCGCAGCGGACTGATCCTCGACATCTTCGCGCAGCGCGCCAAGAGCCACGAAGGCAAGCTCGAGGTGGAGCTCGCGCAGCTGCAGCACATTGCCAGCCGCCTGGTCCGCGGCTGGACCCACCTGGAGCGCCAGCGCGGCGGCGGCATCGGCCTGCGCGGTCCCGGTGAAACCCAGCTCGAGACCGATCGCCGGCTGCTTGCCAAACGCGTGCGCGTGCTCACCGCGCGTCTGGAGAAGATCAAGCTGCAGCGCGAGACCGGCCGCGGCGCGCGCGCGGCGATCCCCGTGCCCTCGATCGCGCTGGTGGGCTACACCAACGCCGGCAAGTCCACGCTGTTCCGTGCGCTTTCCGGTGACCAGAGCACCTACGTCGCCGACCAGCTGTTCGCGACGCTGGATCCGACCGTGCGGCGCCTGCGCCTGCCGGGCGGCACCCAGGTGGTCGTCGCGGACACGGTAGGGTTCATCCGCGACCTGCCGCACGAACTGGTGGCCGCGTTCCAGTCCACGCTTACCGAAGCGCGCGAAGCCACGCTGTTGCTGCACGTCATCGACGCCAGCGATCCGCGGCGCGCCGAGCACATCGGCGAGGTGGAGCGCGTGCTCGGGGAGATCGGCGCGGACGGCATTCCCGGCATCCGCGTGTACAACAAGATCGACCGGCTGGAAGAGGCGCCGCGCATCGACCGCGACGAGCACGGCGCGGCCGCTGCGGTGTGGATGAGCGCCGCGCGCGGCCAGGGCCTGGAGCTGCTGGGCCGCGCAATCGCCGAACGCCTGTCGCGCGCCGTGCGGCATGCGCGCGTGCAGCTGCCGCTGTCGGCCGGTGCGGCGCGCGCGCGCCTGTACGCGGCCGGTGTCGTGCGCGCCGAACGCAGCCTCGAGGAGGCCCTCGAGCTGGACCTGGACCTGCCCGACGCCGAGCTCGCGGTGCTGTTGCGCGAGGCTGGCGCCAAACTTGTTACCGCCGAGGCCGATACCCTAGAATTCGCAGGCAACGATGCACCGTCATTCGCCGGAATGACGGTAACCAACGCCTAAGCGCGCACAGCAGACATCGATGGCCTGGAACGAGCCCGGAAACCGGGGTGGGTCTCCCTGGGGAAAGAAACGGCCTGCCGGCGAATCCGGCGGTATCGGGCAACTCCTCGCGCACTGGCGACGGCAGCTGCGGTCGGCGCTGGGCGCCGGTCCGCCGGCCGACGGCAATGCCGCGCCCGCACCCGGTCGTTTCGCGTGGATCGTGGTCGCGCTGCTGCTGCTGCTGTGGCTGCTGTCCGGCTACTACCAGGTCGATGCGGCCGAGCGCGGCGTGGTGCAGCGCTTCGGCCGTTTCAGCGGCGTGCGCGGGCCGGGCTGGGGCATGATCTTCCCGTGGCCGATCGAGCATCTGACCAGGGTCAATGTCTCGCAGCTCAGCAGTCACGACTATCACCAGGTCGCGCTGACTTCCGACGTGAACCTGGTGGACCTGCGCGTGGACGTGCAGTACCGCAAGGCCGATCCCGTGAAGGTGCTGTTCCATGTGAAGGACCTGGAGCAGACGCTGGCGGATGCCGGCGAGAGCGCGATCCGCGAGGTGGTCGGGCAGACCAGTCTCGATGATGTGCTCGGCGCGGCCCGCCAGCACATGAACGAGGCGATGCGCGAGCGCATGCAGCGCATGCTGGATGGCGGCGACAGCGGCATCCGCGTTGCCAGCGTGAACCTCACGGATGTGCAGGTGCCCGACCAGGTGCTGAGCGCGCAACGCGATGCCAACAAGGCCGGCGAGGACCGGGGCAGTGCCGCCAGCAAGGCCCAGGCGGCGGCCAACGACCTGCTGCCGCGGGCGCAGGGCCAGGCGCAGCACCAGCTGGAGGACGCAGCGGCCTACAAGACGCAGGTGGTGGCGCAGGCCAAGGGCGACGTGGCGCGTTTCAACAGTGTCTATGCCGTCTATGCGCAGGCGCCGGAGGTGACGCGCGAGCGCATGTACCTCGATACCATCGAGGCAATCCTGCGCGACTCCAGGAAGATCGTGCTGGATACGAAGAACGGCAGCACCATCTACCTGCCGCTGGACAAGCTGCTCGAGCATGGCGTGTCCACGGCGCGGCCTGCCGCTCCCGCGGTCGAGCCTGCGGCTCCGGCCGCGGCGCCCGCCGCGCCGGAAGAGCAGTCGCAAACCGCCGTCGACGGCGACGGCCGCGACCGCAGGGAGCGTCAGTGAACGCGCGCACCACCGCGGTACTGGGCGTCGTCGTCGCGCTGCTGCTGGCGCGGCTGACGCTCTTTCAGGTTGGCGAGAACGAGCTGGCGATCCGCACACAGTTCGGACGCGTCGTGCAGGCCGGGTATGAACCGGGCCTGCACGCCAAGTGGCCCTGGGACGCCATCCACCGGTTCGAGCGGCGCATCCTGACGCATGAGTTCCCCGGCGAGGCCTTCCTCACCACCGAGGACAAGCCGTTGACGGTGGATTTCTTCGTCAAATGGCGGATCAAGGATCCGGTCAGGTACTACCTCGCCACGCGCGGCATCGAGGATGACGCGGCACAGCGGCTCGGCGACAACGTCAAGGACGGCATCAAGGCCGCGTTCGCAAGCCGTACCCTGCAGCAGATCGTGGCCGCCGATCCGGCCACCTACAGCGGCGACATGCTGGCGCACAGCAGCAACACGGCGCAGGAGCTGGGCGTCGAACTCGTCGACGTACGCATCCGGCACATCGACCTGCAGGACCAGGTGCTGGCCGCGGTGTATCAGCGCATGGCCGGGAATTTCCACGCGCTGGCCAGCCGCCTGCGCGCCGAGGGCGACGCCGAGGCGGAACGCATTGCCGCCGCAGCCAATCGCCAGCGCACCGAGCTGCTCGCCAATGCGCAGCTCGATGCGCAGAACGTACGCGGCGAGGGCGATGCCGAGGCGGCGCGCATCTATGCGCAGGCCTACAGCAGGAACCCGGAGTTCTACGCGTTCTACCGCAGCCTGCAGGCCTATCGCAATGCGCTGGTGCGCGACGGCGACGTGCTGGTGCTCACGCCCGACGGCGAATTCTTCAAGTACCTGCACTCCGCGGGTCGCCACTAGGCCTGTCGTGAAGCTGCAGTGGTCGGACCTGCTGGCTGCCGTCGCCATCCTGCTCGTGCTGGAAGGCCTGCTGCCGTTCCTGAACCCCGACGGCACGCGGCGCGTGTTCGCGCGGCTGTCGCAGGTCACCACCACGGAGCTGCGCGTGGCCGGCTTCGTGAGCCTGATGCTGGGGCTGCTGCTGCTGTATCTGGTTCGTTCCTCACACTGAACAAGGCTGGCAAATGGGTCGTTTCGTCATCGTGATCGGCACCCAGTGGGGCGATGAGGGCAAGGGCAAGATCGTGGACCTGCTGATGGACCGCGCCGTTGCCGTGGCGCGCTTCCAGGGTGGCCACAACGCCGGTCACACGCTGGTGATCGACGGCCAGAAGACCATTCTGTCGCTGATTCCTTCCGGCATCCTGCGGGACGGCGCGCGCTGCTACATCGGCAACGGCGTGGTGCTGTCGCTCCCCGCGTTGCTGCAGGAGGCGCAGACGCTCATCGACCGCGGCGTGCCGGTGTTCGAGCGGTTGCGCATCTCGCCGGGCTGCCCGCTGATCCTGCCCTCGCACGTGGCGCTGGACCAGGCGCGGGAAAAGGCGCGCGGCGCCAACAAGATCGGCACCACCGGGCGCGGCATCGGCCCGGCCTACGAGGACAAGGCCTCGCGGCGCGCGCTGCGCGTGGCGGATCTCTTCAATGCGCGGCGCTTCGGCGAGCAGCTGGCCGAGGTGCTGGAGTTCCACAATTTCGTGCTGACGAAGTATTTCGGGCAGCCGGCGGTGGACGTGGACGCCACGCGCGAGGAGCTGCTGGCGCAGGCCGAGCGCGTCAAGCCGCTGGTGGTGGACGTGACGCAGGAGCTGGCCGACCTGCGCGCGGCCGGCGCCAACGTGCTGTTCGAGGGCGCGCAGGGCGCGATGCTCGACATCGACCATGGCACCTATCCCTTCGTCACTTCCTCGAATACCACGGCCGGAGGAGCGGCCACCGGCACCGGCCTCGGGCCGGCCGCGTTCGATCACGTGCTCGGCATCGTGAAGGCCTATGCCACGCGCGTGGGCGCGGGGCCGTTTCCCACCGAGCTGTTCGATGCCACCGGCGAGCACCTGTCGCGTGTCGGCAAGGAGTTTGGTTCGGTCACCGGCCGGCCGCGGCGCTGCGGCTGGTTCGACGCGGTGGCGCTGCGCCGCGCGGTGATCCAGTCGAGCGTGTCGGGCCTGTGCGTGACCAAGCTGGACGTGCTGGATGGCCTGCCGGCCATCCGCATCTGCACGGCATATCGCATCGGCGGCCGCACCAGCACGCAGCCTCCGCTGCTGGTGGAGGATTTCGGCGCGGTGGAGCCGGTGTACGAGGAGCTGCCGGGCTGGCAGGAATCCACCGCCGGCCTCACGCGCCACGAGCAGCTGCCCGCCAATGCGCGGCGCTATCTCGCACGCTTGCAGGAAGTGGTCGGCGTGCCGGTGGAGATCATCTCCACGGGCGCGGACCGGGAACAAACCATCATGCTGGGCAATCCGTTTCAATAGAACGTTCGCGGGGGGGCATCATGCCGAAGTTTCCGAATACGCTGCCGTTCGTCGCCATGAACCGTCCGATCCGCATCGAATCCTCGGTGCGCGACCTGGACGTCGAGGGAACCATTCCGCCGGAAGTGAAGGGCGCGTTCTTCCGCGCCGTGCCCGATCCGGCGCATCCGCCGCTGCACGAGGACGACATCACGCTGTCGGCCGACGGCATGGTCAGCCGTTTCCTGTTCGCCGACGGGCAGGTGGATCACGACATCAGGTATGTGAATACCCATCGCTATGCCGCCGAACGCAAGGCCCGCAAGGCGCTGTACGGCAACTACCGCAATCCGTTCACCGACGATCCCAGCGTGCGCGACCCGTCGCGGCCCGACCTGCGCACGGTATCCAACACTACGCCGGTGTGGCATGCGGGCCGGCTGTTCATGACCAAGGAAGATGGTCGCCCGTACGAGATCAATCCGCACACGCTGGAAACCGTCGGCTACTGGGATTACGACGGCAAGCTGCGTTCGCTGACGCTGACCGCCCATCCGCGCATCGATCCGGCCACCGGCGAGATGTTCACCATGGGTTACGAGGCGGGCGGGCTCGCCACGCGCGACGTGGCCTACGTCATCATCGACCGCGACGGCAATCTGAAATCCGAACAGTGGTTCCAGGCGCCGTATGTGGCTTCTATCCACGACTTCGTGCTGACGGAGAAGTACGTCGTCTTCCCGATCTATCCGACCACGTCGGATCTGGAACGCATGAAGCAGGGCGGCGCGCATTGGGCGCACCAGCAGGATCTGGAAAGCTGGGTTGGCGTGATGCCGCGCTACGGCAAGGTGTCGGAGATGCGCTGGTTCAAGGGGCCCAAGGGCGTGTCGGCCTTCCACATGACCAACGGTTTCGACGACGGCGACAAGGTGCACTTCGATGCCTGCCTGTCGGATACCAACGCCTTCTATTTCATGCGCGAGGCCGGTGGCATCCACCGCAACCAGTGGGAGCTGCAGAGCGCGCTGACGCGCTGGACGCTGGACCTGGGCAAGCCGGGCGATGCCATCGTCTCCACGCCCGTTGGCCCGCCGGGCGACCTGCCGCGCATCCGCGATGCCGACCAGGGCCGGCCGTACAACCTGGTGTGGCTGCCGACCATGAATCCGCAGGCCAAGGGCCCGCCGCTGGTGGGCAATGTGGTGGGCGCGTGCTTCAACCTGTTGCTGCGGATTGATCTTTCAAACCCGGCAGCCACGCAGGCACTGGTGCTGGAGCCCAACATGGCCATCAACGAACCGGTGCACGTGCCGGGCGCGAAGCCCGGCCACAATGGCTGGTTGCTGGCCGTGGTGGACAGGCAGGCGGCGAAGGACTACGACAGCGAGCTGTGGATCATCGATGCCGACAACATCGCCGCCCCGCCGGTGGCGAAGGTGAAGGTGCCGGTGCCGCTGCGGCCGCAGGTGCATGGGTGGTGGGTCAGCGCGCAGCAGCTGGAACAGTCGCGGCGGCGCTGACTGCGCGCGACGCCATGGGTTAGCCGTTGCAGGAAACCATGCGGAATCTGCCACTTGTCTGTACGGGGCTCGTAGTCTTTCTGGGCATCGTATCGGTGCCGGCCGCTCAGGCAGTTCAGCCCGCAACCTCCAACGACCCTCTCTCGATCCTGAACACGATCTACACCCGCGTCAGTGCCGGCGAAGGCGACGGCGGCGGCGACTGGAAGATCAACGATATCAGGGGCGCGATCGACGGCCGGCCGTGGTCCATCCGGGCGATACTGACGGATTACATCGGAATAATGACGCAGCATCCCTGATTTGTACCTTGACACTCTTGCCGGCATCCTCTTTCTGTTCGCGACGGCGCTGCGCACGTCGCGCTGGAGCCGCCAGCGGCGACGCGCGTAAGATCTGCGCGCCGGGCTGCACAACACGCTCAGGGAGAACACCACGTGATTCGTCGTCGCCTGCTGACGGCTGCCGCGATCCTCATCACCGCGTCGTCGAGCCTGCATCCGGCGGTTCCGGCCGCCGCGCCGGCTGCCGTGGAGTTGTTCAGTCCGGAGGGTACGGCCAAGCAGGTGCGACAGGTCACCGCGCGCTTTTCGGTACCCATGGTCACGCTGGGCGATCCGCTGCTGGCGGATCCCTTCGACATCCAGTGCACGGCCACAGGCAAGGGCCGGTGGGCCGATCCGCGCAACTGGGTCTATGACTTCGATGCGGACTTGCCGGCGGGCGTGCGCTGTACCTTCACCCTGAGGAAGGGCTTGCAGGCCGTGGGCGGTGCGGCCGTCGGTGGCCGGCAGGTCTTCGGCTTCTCCACCGGCGGGCCGGTCGTGACCGGCGCGTTTCCACACGAGGGCTGGTCGGTCGTCGACGAGGACCAGGTCTTCCTGCTGA
>DATJXQ010000131.1:0-14086 GCA_035500015.1 Steroidobacteraceae bacterium | reverse complement strand
CCTCGTCGACATGGGCGTGAAACCGTATGCCATCGCGACCTCGGTGAGCCTGGTCATCGCGCAGCGCCTGGCGCGGCGCCTGTGCGCCAGCTGCAAGACGCCGATCAGCGTGCCGGCCGAGGCGCTGCGCAAGGAAGGCTTCCCGGACGAGGACATCGCCAAGGGCATCCAGCTGTTCGGGCCGAAGGGCTGCGCGAACTGCACGGACGGCTACAAGGGGCGCCTCGGCATCTACCAGGTCATGCCCGTCACCGAGGATATCGGCCGCATCATCATGGGCGGCGGTCACGCCATCGACATCGCCGACCAGGCGCGCAAGGACGGCATCTGGGACCTGCGCCGCGCGGGCCTCGCCAAGGTCGTCGCGGGCCTGACCAGCCTGGAAGAAATCAACAGCGTGACGATCGACTGAGGAACCGACCATGGCCCAATCCCCCACTGCTGTGCGTGCCATCAAGCGCGACGTGCCCTTCCTCTGGGAGGGCAAGGACAAGCGTGGCAAGGTCGTCAAGGGCAGGACGCTGGCCAAGGACGAGCTGGCACTGCGCGCGCAGCTGCGCCAGCAGGGCGTGGCGGCGGGCCGCATCCGCAAGCAGACCATCCGCAGCGGCGGCAAGGTCAAGCCGGGCGACATAGCGGTGTTCAGCCGCCAGCTCGCCACCATGATGGCAGCGGGCATTCCACTGGTGCAGTCCTTCGAAATCGTCGGCGCGGGCCACGAAAACCCCGCGATGCAGAAGCTGATCCTGGATATCAAGCAGGACGTGGAAGGCGGCATGAGCCTGCACGAGGCGCTCGGCAAGCGCCCGCTGTACTTCGACAACCTGTTCGTGAACCTGGTGGAAGCCGGCGAGCACGCCGGTGCGCTGGAAAGCCTGCTCGACAAGATCGCCACCTACAAGGAAAAAACCGAGGCCCTGAAGGCCAAGGTGAAGAAGGCACTGTTCTATCCGACCGCGGTGATGGTCGTGGCCATCATCGTCACCGTCATCCTGCTGATCTTCGTGATCCCGCAGTTCGAGGACCTCTTCAAGGGTTTCGGCGCGGACCTGCCGGCGTTCACGCAGATGGTGATCGGCCTGTCGCGATTCGTGCAGACGAAGGGGTATCTCATCGCGGTGGCCGTGGCGGCCGTGGTCTACACGTACTTCTACTTCCACAAGCGCTCGCGCCAGTTCCGCGAGTGGCTCGACCGGATGGCGCTGAAGGTGCCGATCATCGGGCCCATCCTGCACAAATCGGCAATAGCGCGTTTTGCACGCACGCTGTCCACGATGTTCGCCGCCGGCGTGCCGCTGGTGGAAGCCATGGATTCGGTGGCAGGCGCCACCGGCAACGTCGTGTACGAGAACGCCACGCTCGCGATGCGCGATGAGGTCGCCACCGGCACGCGCCTGCAGCGCTCGATGGAGAACACCGGGCTGTTCCCGAACATGGTGGTGCAGATGATCGCCGTGGGCGAGGAAGCCGGCGCGCTGGACCAGATGTCCGGCAAGGTGGCCTCCTTCTACGAGGCCGAGGTGGACAACGCGGTGGATTCCATGTCCTCGCTGATCGAACCCTTGATCATGGCCATCCTCGGCGTGCTGGTCGGCGGCCTGGTCATCGCCATGTACCTGCCGATCTTCAAGCTCGGCTCGGTGGTGTGACGCAACTGCTCGCGGAATCGACGCCGGCGCTGGTCGGCGTCGTGTTCCTTCTCGGGCTGCTGGTCGGCAGCTTCCTGAACGTGGTGATCCACCGCCTGCCGGTGATGCTGGAACGCGGCTGGAAGCGCGACTATCTGGAGCTGGAGGGCAAGCCGGTACCGGCCGAGGCTCCCTACGACCTGATCCGGCCGCGCTCGGCCTGCCCGGCCTGCAAGGCACCGATCACCGCGCTGCAGAACATCCCGATCGCCAGCTGGCTCGTCCTCCGCGGCCGCTGTGCCAGCTGCCGCGCACCGATCAGCGTGCGCTATCCGCTGGTGGAACTGCTGACGGCGCTGCTGTCCGCAGCGGTCGCGTGGCGCTTCGGCGCGAACTGGACCACCGCGGCGGCGCTGCTGCTCACCTGGTTTCTCATCGCACTGGCCTGCATCGACCTCGACACGCAGCTGCTGCCGGACAGCCTGACGCTGCCGCTGCTGTGGCTGGGCCTGCTCGCGGCGTTGTGGCTGCCACTGGCGCGCGGCGCACGGCTGCCCGTGGACCTGCGCTCCGCGGTGATCGGCGCCATCGCCGGTTACCTCGCACTGTGGTCCGTGTACCACCTGTTCCGGCTGCTGACCGGCAAGGAGGGCATGGGCCACGGCGATTTCAAGCTGCTGGCGGCGCTGGGTGCATGGCTCGGCTGGCAGATGCTGCTGCCGATCGTGCTCGCCGCGGCGGGTGTCGGCGCCGTGGTGGGCATCGGGGCGATACTGCTGCGCCGGCGCGCGGCCGGCATACCGATGGCCTTCGGGCCCTATCTCGCCGCCGCCGGCTGGCTCATGCTGATGTTCGGCCCGCAACTGGTGGATTCGTATCTGGGCCTGTACGACCTGCCGCGCTAGTCTTGCGCGCATGAGCAGCGCATCGCGCAAGCCGGCGGCCGCAGTACCGCGCATCGCCCTGACCGGCGGCATCGCCAGCGGCAAGAGCACGGTGGCGAAGCTGTTCACTACGCTGGGCGCGCAGCTGATCGACACCGACCGCATCGCCCATGAAATCGTCGTCCCGCCTTCGGCGGTGCTCGAGCGCATCGTCGCGCGCTTCGGTCCGGGCGTGCTGCTGCCCGGCGGCTCGCTGAACCGCGCGCGGCTGCGGCAGATCGTGTTCGCCGATCCGCAGGCGCGCCAGGATCTCGAGGCCATCATGCATCCGGCCATCCGCGCGGAAGTCGAACGGCTCGCCGGAAAGCCCCGCGGACCGTACCAGCTGGTCGCCGTGCCGCTGCTGGTGGAGACCGGCACGCAGCGGCAATACGATCGGGTGCTGCTGGTGGAAACCAGCCCCGCGACCCGCAAACGGCGCCTGATGCTGCGCGATGGCATCGATGCCGCCGCCGCCGACCGCATGCTGGCCGCCCAGGCCACTGACGCCGCACGCCGCGCGGCAGCGCACGACATCATCGACAACGAGGGCGATCCGGGCCGTCTCGCCGCGCAGGTGGAGCGGCTCCACCGGAGCTATCTCGCGCTGCGGTCGCCGCCGCACGACAGCTGAAGCCCTTACTTTCCCGGCCTGTTTATGCACAATAGCCGGATGCAGCAGGAATCCGTCCTCGCCGAACGCAATGCCGACGCCGCGGCGAGCAGCGCGCCGCTGATCTTCGAACAGCCGCTCAACGAGCGCATGCGCACCTTCCTGCGCCTGGATTACCTCTACAACCAGGCGCTGTACCACAACGAAAAGGCCAGCCAGTGGGGCAGCCGCGCGGCCGTGGGCAGCCTCATCGACATCCTGGCCATCACCACGCGCAGCGACGTACGTGCCGAGGTACTGAAGGAAATCGAGAAGCACCTCGCGCAGCTGGAGGGCTTCGAGAACCGTTCCGGCGTCGACGCCGGACGCCTGCGCGCGCTGATCAACAACCTGGCGCGGCTGCGCTCGGCCCTTTCGGCGGCCGGCAACAGCTACCTGCAGCCGCTGCGCGATTCGGAATTCCTCGCGGCCATCAAGCATCGCAGTTCGATTCCCGGCGGCACCTGCGAATTCGACCTGCCCGACTATTTCTTCTGGCTCAACCAGGACGCGGCCAGCCGCACGCTCGCCTTCAACGAATGGCTGGCGCTGCTGCGGCCGCTATGCGATGCGGTTGCCGAAGTGCTGTGGCTCACGCGCCAGAACGGCAGGAGTCGCAGGGAAGTCGCCCCCGGCGGCACTTTCGCCATCAACTTCGACCGCGACACGCCGCTGCAGCTGCTGCGCATCTGCCTGCCGGCGGATTGCGGCCTGTACCCGGAAATCAGCGGCAGCCATCATCGCTGCAGCGTGCGCTTCCTGAAGTGGAACGGGCTGGCCACGCGTTCCTCGCAGGCCGAGGGCGACGTGTCGTTCACGCTCATCACCTGCTAGGGGCCGCCGATGGCCGCGCCGCGCGTCCGCTGCCCGACCTGCCAGCGCGAGCTGGAATGGTCGGCGGAATTTCCATGGCGTCCGTTCTGCAGCGAGCGCTGCCGGATGGTGGATCTTGGCGCATGGTTCGCCGGCGAGCGCAGCATCGCGGCAGACGCGGACGAATCCGGCCATTTGCCGGACCCGGCGCTTAGAGCTTGATGCGACCGCCGCCGGGCAGGCCACCCATGCCGCCGGCCTCGGGCACCACGATGCGCGACTGCGCCTCGCGGCGCATTTCGCGGGCCTCCTCGATGGCCTGGTTCAGCGCCTCCTGCACGGCCGCGGGAAACTTCGCGATGGCCTCCTCGAGGCTGGCGGCGTCGATCTCGAAGCCCAGTGGCAGCACCCCGCCGGGCGTCAGCAACTGGGTCTGGCCGCTGAACAGCACCGGTCGCGAAGCATCCGCTGCGCCGCTGGACAACACCGGCCGCAACCGGCGGATGGTGCCGGCGGCGCGATCGGTGAACACGTCTTCCTGGTACATGCCGCCGGCATCGAAGCGTATCTCGGGCAGCTGGGTTTCGTTGCTCATGGTCCTAGTGTAACCCCCGGCAGCGCGGCGAGCAGCGGTTCGATCATCGGCAGATCGGCCGCGAGCAGATCGCAGCGGCCGAGCTCCGCCGGCAGCACCCAGCGCAGTGCCTGTCCGTCCAGGCCACGCGGCTCGCCATCGAAGGCGGGAACCAGCCACAGCGCGATCTCGACGCTGCGGTCCGGATAGTCATGGCGGAAGCTGCGCAGCTCCTGCAGTCGCCACGCCTGAATGCCGAGCTCTTCGGCGAGTTCGCGGCGCACCGCATCCTGCGCGGTCTCGCCGCGCTCGATCTTGCCGCCCGGAAATTCCCAGCGACCGGCCTGCCACTTGCCGGCCGGACGCTGCGCGATCAGCACCTGCACGGCGCCGTCCGCACCGCGGCGCAGCAGCACGGCCGCGACTACGCGGAAAGGCTCCCGTGACACTGCTTGTATTTCTTGCCCGAACCGCAGGGACAGGGTTCGTTGCGGCCGATCTTGCGCTCGCCACGCACGAATGGCGCCTGCTGTGGCGGTGCAGCCGGCGACGGACCGAGGCCGCCCGGCGCATAGGTTCCGGGTCCGGACTGCGGCGTCGCGGCAGGCAGGGCTTCCGGCTGCGCCTCGGGCGCGCTGGCCAGCGCCGAGACTTCCGCGTGCTGCACCTGCAGCGCGCGCATCAGGCGCTCGCGCTGCTCGGCCTCCTCGCGCTCGACCTGCGCCTGGTCGCGCACTTCCACGCGCATCAGCAGCGAAGCCGATTCGTGCTTGACCCGGTCGAGCATGGCGGAAAACAGCTCGAAGGCCTCGCGCTTGAACTCGTAGCGGTAGTCCTTCTGCGCATAGCCGCGCAGGTGGATGCCCTGCCGCAGATAGTCCATCGCGGCCAGGTGCTCGCGCCATACCTGGTCCAGGCGCGTCAGCACGATGTCGCGCTCGATCTGCCGCATGATGGGCGCGCCGATGCGCTGCACCTTCGCCTCGTACACGGCATGCACGGCCTCGACCACGCGCCTGCGCAAGCCGGCCTGGTCCAGTTCCTGGTCCGCCTCGATCCAGGCCTTCGCCTCGATGCGCGTGTTGAATTCCTTCAGCAGCGCCGTCGACAGGCCGTCCGGATCCCAGTCCGCGGGCGCGGTCTGCGGCGGCACGAACTGGTCGACCAGCGCGCCCACCGCGTCCTCCCGCATGCCGGCCACGGCCTCGGAAAGATCCGTCGCGCCCATGATGGCGGTGCGCTGCTGGTAGACCACCTTGCGCTGGTCGTTGGCGACGTCATCGAACAGCAGCAGCTGCTTGCGGATGTCGAAGTTGTGTGCCTCCACCTTGCGCTGCGCCTTCTCGATCTGGCGCGTGAGCAGGTTCGATTCGATGACTTCGCCCGGCTTCATGCCGGCGAACTGCAGCAGGCGCTTGGTGCGGTTCGGATCCCCGAAGATGCGCATCAGCGTGTCTTCCATCGACAGGTAGAAGCGCGAGGAGCCCGGATCGCCCTGGCGGCCCGAACGGCCGCGCAGCTGGTTGTCGATGCGGCGGGATTCGTGGCGCTCGGTGCCGACGATGTGCAACCCGCCGGCGGCGATCACCGCCTCGTGGCGCTGCTGCCAGGCGGCCCGCAGTTCGGCGCGGCGTGCCTCATCCACCTCGTTGCCCTGCGCGAGCTGGTCGGCGACCTCGGCCTCGAAGTTGCCGCCCAGCTGGATGTCAGTGCCGCGGCCGGCCATGTTGGTGGCGATGGTCACGGTGCCCGGCCAGCCGGCCTGCGCGACGATGTGCGCCTCGCGCTCGTGCTGCTTGGCGTTCAGCACATTGTGCGCGACGCCTTCCCTGTTCAGCAGCCCCGACAGCAGCTCCGAGCTCTCGATGGAAGTGGTGCCCACCAGCACCGGCTGCTTGCGCGCCACGCAGTCACGGATGTCTTCGATGATCGCCTTGTATTTGTCTTCCTGGGTCAGGTGCACCAGGTCGGGCATGTCCTTGCGGATCATCGGCCGGTGCGTCGGAATCACCACCACCTCGAGGCCGTAGATCTGCAGGAACTCCGGCGCCTCGGTGTCGGCGGTGCCGGTCATGCCGGACAGCTTCCTGTACAGGCGGAAATAGTTCTGGAAGGTGATCGAGGCAACCGTCTGGTTCTCCTCGCGCACGCGCACGCCTTCCTTGGCCTCCACCGCCTGGTGCAGGCCATCGGACCAGCGGCGGCCCGGCATGGTGCGGCCGGTGAATTCATCGACGATGATCACCTCGCCGTTGCGGACGATGTACTCGACGTCGCGCTTGTAGATCGCATGCGCGCGCAGCGCCGCGTTCAGGTGGTGCATCAGGCGGATGTTGGCCGCGTCGTACAGGCTCTCGCCCCCGCGCAGCAGGCCGTACTCGGCCATCAGCTGCTCGACGTGCTCGTGGCCGGCCTCGGTGATGTGCACCTGCTTCTGCTTCAGGTCCACGGCATAGTCGCCGGGGCCTTCCTCTTCCTTCTGCACCGTGAGCTTCGGCACCAGCTTGTTGATGGTGACGTACAGCTCGGTGCTCTCCTCGGCCGGGCCCGAGATGATCAGCGGTGTGCGCGCCTCGTCGATCAGGATGGAATCCACCTCGTCGACGATGGCGAAGGCCAGCGCGCGCTGCACGCGGTCCTCCAGCCGGTAGGCGAGGTTGTCGCGCAGGTAGTCGAAGCCGAACTCGTTGTTGGTGCCGTAGGTGATGTCGCAGGCGTAGGCTGCGCGCTTCTCGTCGGGAGTCTGGGCATTGCGGATGACTCCGACCGTCAGCCCGAGGAAGCCGAATACCGGCCGCATCCACTCGGCGTCGCGCGAGGCCAGGTACTCGTTGACCGTGACCACGTGCACGCCTTCGCCGGCCAGTGCGTTCAGATAGGCCGGCAGGGTGGCCACCAGGGTCTTGCCCTCGCCGGTACGCATCTCGGCGATACGTCCCTGGTGCAGCGTCATGCCGCCGATCAGCTGCACGTCGAAATGACGCATGCCGAGCGTGCGGCGCGCAGCCTCGCGGACCACGGCGAAAGCCTCCGGCAGCAATTCGTCCAGAGTACTGCCCTGCGCCAGGCGCTGGCGGAAGTCGGCGGTGCGGGCCGCCAGGGCCTCATCGGGGAGACCCTTCAGGGCATCCTCGAATCTTCCGGCCGCGGTCACCAGACCCCGATAGCCGCGCACGATGCGTTCGTTGCGGCTGCCAAAAACACGCGTCAGGAACTGGAGCACTGGCTGTCGGACCCCTCGGGATAGCGCAAGGATTAACTGCTGGCGGGAAGCCCGCTTTCAAGCCCCCAAAGGCCAGCAGGCCATTTTACGTTAGAAGTGCGGCCCGTGCCCCATTCGGGGAGGGCGCGGGAAAGCGCCCGGGGGCTTCAGGGATCGATGTACGACAGCGGGTCGACCTGCTGCCCGTCGCGCAGCACCTCGAAGTGCAGGTGCGGGCCGGTCGAACGGCCCGTCGAACCCATCAGCGCGATCGGTTGGCCGCGGGTGACCATGTCGCCGACCGCCACCAGCACCGTTTCGTTGTGGGCATAGCGGGTCGCGTAGCCGTTGCCGTGGTTGATCTCCACCAGGTTGCCGTAGCCGCTCACCGCGCCGGCCCGGGTCACCACGCCGGTGGCCACCGCCAGCACCTGCGCGCCCAGCTGGCCCGCGATATCCACGCCCTTGTGCATGGCTTCGTGCCCATCGAACGGATCGGCCCGGTCACCGAAATACGAGGAAATGTAGCCTTCCATCACCGGCCGGCCATCGGGGCGCACCGCCTCGTTCAGGGTGCGCGACAGGATGACGTTCTCCAGGGCAAGCAACTGTGTGTCGCGCTGCTCCAGCCGCCGCTGCAGGTCATCGATCTGCTGCGTGATGTCCGGGAACCTGGCCCCCGTGTGCTGCAGGTCAGCAGGCTCTTCCGGGCCGCCCACGCCGGGGGCGACGTCGAAATTCAGCTCGGCGCTGCTGATGTTGGCCATCTGCGTCAGGCGCTTGCCCAGCGCATCGATCCGGATCACGTGTGCATCGAGGTCGGCAAGACGCACCGACAGGCCGTTCAGCTGGTCCTGGACCTGGCCGCGCAGCGTGATTACTTCGGCCAGCGGCGCGCGGTTGGCGCCGCTGTGCGAACCGAGGCTGACGCCCAGCGCAAAGGTGGCCCCCAGCACGGCGAGCCCCACCAGGGCTGCCACGCCCACAACGAGGGGGTGCGTCAGCTGCAGATGGCGGGCCGTGCCGCGACGCCGCGAGAAAAAGATCAGGTTCATTTAGTAGGCTGGCGTCCCGCGCATTGAGCCGAATATGCCCAAGAACCCCCGGAGAGACAACCGCCCAGACCGCGCTTCCGGCACCATTCGCAGTGCCGCCTCGTTGCTGCGCCGCATCAACCAGCGTTCAGAAGCGAATATTTATCAGGAAAATCAATTGGATGAGTACCTGCGTCAGCGCCTTCCCGAGGCCCTGCGACCGCATGTCCTGCAGGCAATCGAGAAGCCCGGCGAATTGGTCATATTGGTCGATTCAGCGAATTGGGCGGCCCGACTGCGGTTGGCCCTGGCCGCGGTCGCCGGCGTTGGCCAGGGCCGCCGGATCACCGTGAAGGTGACGCCGCAGGGGACAACGCGCCGCTGAGGAATCCCGGGCGGTTCCGGGAGAAGTGCCGGTGCCGGACCGTCGCTCCGTCACCAGGGTTCTTCTTCCTTTTCAGCCTCCTCCTCCGGCTCCTCGCGGGTGGCGGCATATGCGATGGGCGATGCCGCGGCCGAGTCGAAGGTGACCACCTGGAAAGAATGCGGCCGGGCCAGCAGTTCGCGCAGCAGGCGGTTGTTGAGGCCGTGGCCCGACTTGTAGCCGCTGAACTCGCCAATCAGCCCGCAGCCCAGCAGATACAGGTCGCCGATGGCATCCAGCACCTTGTGCTTCACGAATTCATCGTGGGAACGCAGCCCTTCGGCATTCAGCATCCCGGAGTCATCCAGCACGATGGCGTTGTCGAGGCTGCCGCCCAGCGCCAGGTTGTGCCGCCGCATGGTTTCCAGGTCGCGCACGAAGCCGAAGGTGCGTGCACGTGCTACCTCTTTCAGGTAGGTGACGGAGGAGAACTCCATCGTGGCGCGCGTACCGCCGCGGCTGAACAGCGGATGGTCGAAATCGATCTCGAAGTTGACGCGGAAGCCCTCGTGCGGATCGAAGCGCGCCCACTTGTCGCCGTCGCGCACCTCCACGGCCTCCAGGATGCGCACGAAGCGCTTGGGCCGGTCCTGCTCGGCGAGACCGGCCGATTGCAGCAGGAACACGAACGGATCGGCGCTGCCGTCCATGATCGGCACCTCGGCGGCGGTCAGCTCGACGACGCAGTTGTCGACGCCCAGACCCGCCAGCGCCGACATCAGGTGCTCGACGGTGGAAACACGTGCGCCGCCGCAATCGAGCACCGTGCCCAGGCGGGTGTCGCCTACCACGTCGGCCAGAGCGGGAATCTCCACGGCAGGGTCGAGGTCGATGCGACGAAAAACGATGCCGGTATCCGGCAGCGCCGGATGCAGGGTCATGTCGATCCGCGCCCCACTGTGCAGGCCCACGCCCGAGGCGCTGATCCGGTTCCGGAGCGTGCGTTGGCCGAACATCCTGTGGCAGTGAACGGTAGCCGGTGAGGGCGGCTACCGTAGCACATCACCCGGTCGCGGCAACGACCGGGAGGATGTGGCTCAATCGGCCTGGCGGCGCAGGAAAGCCGGAATGTCCAGCAGTTCCTCGTTAACCTGGCCGGCACTGACGCCGTCGCCCACCGCGCGCGCGAAGCGCTGCACCGCCGGCTTGTCCAGGCCGGTGTAGTCAGTGGCCACCGGCGCCAGCGTGGGAGCTGGACGCCTGGCACCCCGCGCCGCTTCACGCCCGGCGGGCTCGCGCGGAGCGTCGCGGTAGCCGCCGCCGAAGGCTTCGCGGCCGCGCGCCTGCTGGGCCACGCGGTTGAGGCCGGTGGCCACCACCGTCACCCGCATCTCCTCCTGCAGCTCCGGATCGATCACCGTGCCCATCACGATGGTGGCTTCCTCGGAAGCGAACTCCTTGACGATGCTGCCCACTTCCTGGAACTCGCCGATGGACATGTCCATGCCGGCGGTGACGTTCACCAGGATGCCGTGCGCATCCGCGAGGTCCACGTGCTCCAGCAGCGGCGAGGACACCGCGGCTTCCGCGGCGGCGCGCGCCCGACCTTCGCCGCGGGCGGCGCCATTGCCCATCATCGCCATGCCGGTCTCGCTCATCACGGTGCGCACGTCGGCGAAATCGACATTGACCAGCCCCGGCCGCGTGATCAGCTCGGCGATGCCCTGCACCGCGCCCTGCAGCACCTGGTTGGCCGCCTTGAAGGCATCCAGCAGCGTGGTGGAACTGCCCAGCACGGTCAGCAGCTTCTGGTTGGGGATGGTGATCAGCGAATCCACGTGCTTGGTCAGCTCGGCGATGCCGGCATCGGCGGCGCGCGAGCGCTTGCTGCCTTCCATCTCGAAGGGCCGCGTGACCACGGCCACCGTCAGCACGCCCAGCTCCCTGGCCAGCTGCGCCACCACGGGCGCCGCGCCCGTGCCGGTGCCGCCGCCCATGCCGGCGGTGATGAACAGCATGTCGGTGCCGTCGATCATCTCGACGAGCCGCTCGCGATCCTCCAGCGCCGCGGCCCGGCCGACATCGGGATTGGCGCCGGCGCCCAGTCCCTTGGTGATGTCGCTGCCGATCTGCAGCGCGGTCTTGACCTTCGAGTGCTTGAGCGCCTGCGCATCGGTGTTGATGCACATGAACTCCACGCCCTCTATCCCTGCGGCCACCATGTGGGCCACGGCGTTGCCGCCGCCGCCGCCCACGCCGATGACCTTTATCACAGCGTTCTGGCTGTACGCATCCATTACTTCAAACATGGCTGTTTCTCCTCACTGCAAGAAAATACCCGACACCCCGACGTTCAAAACTTGCCCTTGAACCAGGAAAACATCCGGTCCACGGCGCCCTGCACGTTGCCGGCCGGGCTGCGCCCGCGACCCGGCGACTGCGTGTTCTCCCGCGCGTGCAGCAGCAGGCCCACGGCGGTGGAATAGATGGGGTTCTGCACGACATCGGCGAGCCCCCTGACCTGCTGCTGGTGCGGCAGGCCGAGCCGCACCGGCACATGGAAGATCTCCTCGGCCAGGTCGATGGCCCCTTCCATGCGCGCGCTGCCGCCGGTCATCACGATGCCGGCGGCGATGGTTTCCTCGAAGCCGCTGCGGCGCAGCTCGTCGCGGATCAGGCCGAACAGCTCCTCGTAGCGCGGCTCGACCACCTCGGCCAGCGTCTGCCGCGCGAGGCGCCGCGCCGGGCGGTCGCCCACGCTGGGCACCTCGATGCTCTCGTCCGCGTTGGCCAGCTGCGACAGCGCGCAGGCGTAGCGCACCTTGATGTCCTCGGCGTAGTGCGTGGGGGTGCGCATGGACACCGCGATGTCGTTGGTGACCTGGTCGCCGGCCACGGGAATCACCGCGGTGTGGCGGATGGCGCCCTGCGAGAACACCGCGATGTCGGTGGTGCCGCCGCCGATGTCCACCAGGCACACGCCCAGCTCCTTCTCGTCGTCGGTGAGCACCGCGTGGCTGGAGGCCAGCTGCTCGAGCACGACGTCCTCCACCGCCAGGCCGCAGCGCTGCACGCACTTGATGATGTTCTGCGCGGCGCTGTCGGCGCCGGTGACGATGTGCACCTTGGCCTCCAGGCGCACGCCCGACATGCCGATCGGGTCGCGGATGCCCTCCTGCCCGTCGATGATGTATTCCTGCGGCAGCACATGCAGGATGCGCTGGTCGGCCGGGATGGCCACCGCCCGGGCGGCGTCTATCACGTGCGTGACATCCACCTCGCTGACCTCGCGGTCGCGGATCGCCACCACGCCGTGCGAATTCAGGCTCCGTACGTGGCTGCCGGCGATGCCGGCGTACACCGCGTGGATCTCGCAGCCGGCCATCAGCTCGGCTTCCTCCACCGCGCGCTGGATCGACTGCACGGTGGACTCGATGTTCACCACCACGCCCTTTTTCAGGCCGCGCGAGGGGTGGGAGCCGAGCCCGACCACCTCGATGGCTCCATCGGCGCCGATCTCTCCCACCAGCGCCACCACCTTGGACGTGCCGATGTCCAGCCCCACGATCAGCGGTGAACGGTCATTGCGCCTAGCCACGCTGCACCTCGCTTGCACCCGAGCGCCAGCCGATGGCAAAGCCGCTGGCATAGCGCATGTCCACGTAGGCAATGTCGGCGGCGCGCGCCACCACGATGCGGGCGGCGGCCGCGACGAACCGGTCGAAACGCTGGTCCACGTTCTGCCTCCCGAGCCGCAGCGTGATGCCGTTTTCCAGGGTGAGTTGCCAGGCGCCGCGCTCATCGAGCGTCAGCCGCGCGAGCCGCAGCCCGCCCTGCTCCAGCCGCGGTTGCACGGCAAGGCAGCGCGCCGTCATTTCGGCAGCAAAGCCCTGCGGGCCAACCAGTTCCGGCAGCTCGGCGGGAATGTGCTGTGCGTCCTGCACGAACACCTCGCCGCGCACGTTGACCAGTCCGCTTTCGCCCCAGCGCGCCACCGGCTTCTGCTCGACCACCTGCACGCGCAGGCCTTCCGGCCAGCTGCGCGCCACGCTGGCGCGGTCCACCCACGGCACGGATTCCACGGCCTGCGCGACGCGCCCGAGATCCACGCCCAGCATGCCTTCGCCATGCAGCGCACCGCGCACGGCCTTCTCCACGTCCAGCGGCTGCACGCGCTGGAAGCGGCCGGAAATCGCCACCTGCCGCACCGGGCCGTCCAGCGTGAAACGCAGCGCGACCAGCGCGCCGCCGAGGGCCAGCAGCAGCAGGCCGGCGGGCGCGAGACGCCGCCAGGGAATCCCCGGCAGTCGCGCCAGCCATCCGGGCGAGCGCGCGCGGCTGCGCGCCGCGCCGGCCGGCTTCCTGCGGCGGAACAGGCTCATGGCGGCACCCGCGCGGCGCGCACGAAGCTGGTTTCCAGCACCTGCCAGCACAGCTCGTCGAAATCGATGCCCGCGGCGCGCGCCGCCATCGGCACCAGGCTGTGGTCCGTCATGCCCGGCACGGTGTTGATCTCGAGCAGCAGCGGCCGGCCGGTGTGATCGGCCATGAAATCGGCGCGGCCCCAGCCCTCCGCGCCGACGGCGTCGAAGGCCGCGAGCGCGAGGCTCGCCAGGTGCGCCTCGGCCTGCGCCGACAGGCCCGCGGGGCAGTGGTACCGCGTGTCGTTGCGATGGTACTTGGCCTCGTAGTCGTAGAAGGCGTTGGCCGCCTCGATGCGGATCGCCGGCAGCACGCGCCGGTGCAGCACGGCCACCGTGTATTCGGCGCCGGTGATCCACTTCTCCGCGAACACCGTGTCGTCCACCGCGGCGGCGGCGCGGTACGCCGGCTCCATCTCCGCGGCGCCGGTCACCTTCGTCATCCCGACGCTGGAACCCTGGGTCGCCGGTTTCA
>DATJXQ010000130.1:0-9747 GCA_035500015.1 Steroidobacteraceae bacterium | reverse complement strand
GGGTGGCTGGATCACGCCCGGCCGGTCGTGCAGCAGGTAGCCCAGCATGACGTTGGGGCCGCTCACGTGCAGGATGCCGCCGCCCTCCACGCCCGGCACCGGCTCCAGTTCGTGCCGCATGCCCGGCACCAGCTGGCCCACGCTGCCGATGCGGCAGGCCTGCGCCACGTTCACCGCGACCACCGGCGCACACTCGGTGACGCCATAGCCCTCCAGCACGCGGATGCCGAACTTGTCCATCCACAGCCGGCGCACGTCTTCGGACAGCTTCTCCGCGCCGGCCACCACGTAGCGCACGCGATGGAAGTCGTACGGGTGTGCGTGCCGGCCATAGTGGGCGAGGAAGGTCGACGTGCCGAACAGCACCGTGCAGTTGCGGTCGTACACCACTTCCGGAATCACGCGATAGTGCAGCGGGCTGGGATACAGGAACACGCGGCAGCCGGACACCAGCGGCATGACGATGCCGCAGGCCAGTCCGAAGGAATGGAACACCGGCAGCGCCACCATGAGGCGGTCGAGCGGAGTGAAGTCGGTCATGGCGGTGACCTGCGCGATGTTCGCCAGCAGCGAGCCATGCGAGTGGACCACGCCCTTGGGCCGGCCTTCCGAACCCGAGGTGAACAGCACCACCGCGGCATCCTGCGGCCGCTGCTGCCGGCCCAGCAATCGCGGAAACAGCTGGTGCCACAGTATCCACAGCTTGTCGGCCAGGCGCAGCCGGCCGCGCAGGTCCTCCAGGCAGTGCACCGTGATGCCCGGCAGGTGCTCCACCAGCTGCGTCAGTCCGGCCTTCTGCAGGAAGGTGCGCGAAGTCACGATGTGGCGGACCTGCGCCACTTCGCAGGCCGCGGCGAGGCCATCGCGGCCCGCGGTGTAGTTCAGCATCGCCGGGATGCGCCCGGTGGCCGACAGGCCCAGCACCAGCGCCTGCGTCGGCGCGGAGTTGGGCGTCATCACGCCCACCATTTCGCCGGGCCGGGTCGGCTTCGACAGCAACCGCCCCGCGCCCAGTGCCATGCGCAGCAGCGAACCGTAGGTTTCCTCCTTCTCGCGCACGTCTTCCACCAGCCGGTAGCGGGAACCGAAGTTGCGTCGCGCGTCGAGGAAGGCGCCGTACAGCGTGGTCTGCGGGCGCGTGGCCACCAGCATTTCCAGCAGCATGCGCCGCAGCAGCTCCCCGGCACGGCGGCGGCGCAGCTTCGATGACGGCAGTGACGGCATGGGGATGGTGCGGGCAGGCTGGATGGCGATGCGGATCTTCGGCAGCAGCCGCAGCGGATACACGCCCGCCAGGCGACTGAAATAGCTGCGGCCGGCGCCGTCGATGCGTACCGGTACCACGGTGGCACCGGTTCTGGCAGCCACACAGGCGGCGCCGTCGTAGACCTTCATCAGCGCGCCGGTGACGGTGATGCGGCCCTCGGGGAAGATGGCCACCGGCGTGCCGCCCTCCACCAGCCGGCAGATCTGCTTGATGGCCAGCGGGCTGGTGGAATCGATCGCCAGGTGCGGCACGCAGCGCAGCAGCGCGCGGAAGTACCACTTCTTCAGCACCTGCCGGTGCACCACGAAGGTCGTCCCCGCCGGCAGGAAGCAGCCCAGCAATACGCCATCGAGGAAGGATTCGTGGTTGGCGACGATCAGCGTGCGCGGGTTGCGGAACCCGCGCACATCGCCGCTGAGCTGCACGCGGAACAGCGGCCGCAAAAGGTGGCGCAGCACGCAGCGCAGTGCACGCTGGCCGAAGGTCCCCGTTTTCCGTCTGGTCCGCGAAAGCATGGTGGTTTCTCCCTGTGAACTGCGGGAGCACTTTCCATGAGCGCGCATGCCGGCTCCAGCCTCACCGGCCGGGGTTTGCCGACGTGGCCCGCAGGTATCATCTGGTGATACCTTTGCCGCGAGACAACCCGCAAGGAGCAGCCATGGCGGAGCGGAGCAGGATCGTCGCGGAACTCAAGCGCGCGCTGCGCGCCGGCGGACACACCTACGCCGACGTGGCGCGCCGCCTCGAGCTGAGCGTGGCCAGCGTGAAGCGGCTGTTCTCGCAGGAGGACCTCACGCTGGAGCGCATCGACCGCATCTGCGAGCTGGCCGGGCTCGGCCTGTCGGAAATCCTGGAACGCGCCGCCAGCCGCGCGGTGCCCACCCGCCAGCTGACCCTGGCCCAGGAAGGCGAAATCGTCGCCGACCCCGCGCTGCTGTTCATGACCTGGCTGGTGCTGATCCGCACGCCCTTCGAGGACATCATCCGCGACTATCGCTTCACGGAGCAGGAGGCACTGAAGCAGCTGATACGGCTGGACCGCCTGAAGGTCATCGAGCTGCAGCCCGGCAACCGCGTGCGCCTGCTGGTCAGCCGCCATTTCAGCTGGCGGCCCGGCGGACCGGTGCAGCGCTACATCGTCGACAAGGTACTGCACGAGTTCTTCGCCAGCCGCTTCGCCGAACCCGAGGAGGAGTTCCTGCTGCACGGCGGCCGCATGTCGCGCAAGGCCCTCGCGGAGATCAAGCGGGTGCTGCAGGATGCGGCCCGCGACTGCGCGACCATCATCGAACGCGACCGGCCGGGCGACCACGAGCGGGTGGCCGCGGCCTGGGTGCTGGCATTGCGGCCATTCACGTTCCGGCAGTTCCGGCAGTTCGACCGCGCGCAGATGATTCGATGAGCCGGGGCCGGCCCGGAAGGCGATCCGCCGGTGGCTTCAGGGATCCGGCTGCAGCGGCACACAGGACCACTCTTCGAAGATCGCGCCATCCGCGGTCCCCGCGCCCGGCTGGAAGCACAGCTGTCCATTGACCAGTGCCGAGCGGGTGATCCACGCCACGTCGCCCGGGCCCAGGCGCAGCATCATGTACTGCTCCAGTGGACTGTTTTCCTGCGGCCGTATGCGCACGACCGCACCCCACCCTTCCGGCATCCGGCCTTCCCAGCGCAGTTCCACGCCCACCCGTCCCTGCCTGTAGTCCAGGCTGACGCGCGGGCGCGGCAGCGCTGCGATGCGTTCCGCGAACTCGGCTTCCCAGCCCTGCAGCCGGCGCGAGTAGTCGTCGAAGGTCACGCCAAGATCGAACCCGGCGGCCTGGAATGCGGCATACCACAGCTCGATACCCGCGAGGCCGCGCGGAAAATCGGGATTGCCCAGCGCCAGCAGCAGCTTCTTCGGCGCCTCGCGCCCGTGGCGCGCCACCAGCGATTCCACCAGCGCGCCGCCGAGCGGATATTGCAGGTGGATATCCCCATGCCGTGCGAAGGCCTCCATGTCAGTCAGCTGCTCGGGTTTCACCAGATGTCGCCGCGAGACCAGGGCCGCCTGGAATCTTTCGATGTCGGTCAGGCCGCCACTGCCGGTGATCTGTTCCTGCACCCAGGTTGCAAGGCCTTCGTTCAACACGGTCATCTTCGAGAACTCGCGGTCCCGTTCGCCTCCCGCCAGCCGGTGGGCCAACGCGTGCGCGGTTTCATGTGCCAGGGTCCGCAGCGAATCGCGACCGAGGTGCATGCGGATGCGGTCGTAGAAAGTGGTGCCCTCGGTGTTCGGCATTGAACCCGTGAGATCCACGTCGATGCGGGGACCCTCTCCCGCACCGAGCAACGCCGCCGCCGCGGCGTAGATGCGATCGGCATCCCTCAGGAGGACCTGCGCCTGTTCGGCCTGCTCCGAGCGGTAGCTGAACGAATAATGTTCCGTGCGGGTGATGACCGTGGGCGAATCGGCGAACTTCGCCGTGGCGGTTTTTCCGCCGCCGGGCGGCTTCTGCCTGTCGGTGGACAGCGATGCGGATACCGCGATCACGGCAAGGCAGACGCCTGTCGTCGCAAGGGTGATGACCCCGGACGCCAGCGGCCGGCTCAGCCGCTGCTGCAAGCGCCGGCCGCCCCCGCCGTCCGCGGAAACGAAAATCCCCAGCGCCAGCAGCAGGCTGCCGGCCATCAGGCCCAGCTGCGTGAACAGGGTCGCCGGCGCAATCCGCCAGTGCCTGCCCGCCTCCCCCATATCGAGCAGCAACGTGGGATCAAGCACCGAGATTGCCGGCACGAAGCGCACCAGCATGACCAGCGGCAGCGCCAGCAATCCCAGCACCAGCCAGCTCAGGGCACGCAGGTAGCCCAGCAGCAATCCCAGCGCCAGCCCCGTGCCCGTGATCACGCACATCACCGCCCCGACCTGCCACAGCAGGGCGGCGTGCAGCGCGTGGTCCAGCGACTGGCGCGAAATGAGGTGCTGCGCAACCAGCATCAGCATGTAGCCGGCGGGATACAGCAGCAGCACGCTGGCCGCCACCAGGATCTTGACGGTGAACACCCGGGCGCGCGAAACCGGCAGTCCATCGAGGAAGGCCAGCGTGCGGTCGTCCATCTCCCGCACCACCAGCCCGGTGCCCGCGGCGAATGCCATCAGGAACAGCAGCATGGCCAGTCCCCGGTCGGTGTCGCCAATGCTCACCGCCAGCGGCTTCATGTCCAGCCTGAACCAGTCGACCAGGTCCAGCAGCAGCAGAAAGATGCCGAACCACAGGAACGGCCGCAGCTCGCGGAACTCCTTGCGCAGCAGCGCGTTCACTGCACCTGCCAGCGGCGGGCACCCAGCCGCAGGGTGCACTGCAGCTGCGGGCTGTAGATTTCCACCGCGGTGAACACGCGCTCGCCGCGCGGAAACGAAGCCGGCAGCACACCGGGGCCGGTGGCATCCACGCGTTCCATGCTGGCCGGTGTCAGTTCGCCGTCCCAGGGACCCACGGACATGTAGCGGACGGCGTACGCGGGTACCGGCGCATTGCCGGCGGTCGTGACCGCATGGTGCAGCTCGAAGAGCGAGCCGCGCATGGCAACCGCTTCGAACTTCACCGACCACTGCCGCATCGGGGGAATGCGGTCCGCCTGGGCGGTGCCTTCCGCGTGAATGGCCTGCTGCAGCCCGGCGGCCAGCGTTTCGGTCGCCGGCGCGCCGGCCTCGCGCAGCAGCGCATTCACCGGACGTTCGGCGAGAAACGCACGGATGCCCGCGGCGGGACGCTGGCCGAACAGCGCGCGTGCCAGGTCCCGGAAATGCTCCTCGCCCAGGGATGCGGACAGCCACTCGGTGGCACGCCACGCCAGTGCGTCGCCGAGGCAGTCCCCGAGCTGTTCCCGCGTGGTGAGCCAGTGTTGCAGGGCCTGCGCCAGTCCGCCCTGTCCGGATTCGAGAACCTGCAGTGCCGCTGCCGCGCGCCAGGTCAGCAGCTCGCGCTGCGCGGCATCGTCACGGGCGACGCGCCAGCGCGAGAATCCATCGAGCAGCCAGCGCCGGGACTCCCGCGAAGCAAGACCCCTGCCGTACCAGTCCAGCACCTGTCGCAGCATGAAGGCGCGAAAGCCGGCTTCGTCGAAGCGCTCCGCACCGGCGGCACCTTGCAACACGACGCCATCGGAATCCGGCAGATGGGCGCGCAGGAACAGGCCGGAATCGATGGAGGCATCGGGCTGCACGGCGACCACCGGCAGGTGGCCGAGCGCGAGGTATCCGCGCAGTGCCTGCAGATCCGTCGCGAGGCGGTCCGCCAGCCCAAGCGCGGCTGCGCTGCCCAGGCCCTCCGCGCGCGCCACCATGACGCGGGGCAGGCCGGCGCTGCTGGCCACACCATCCTGCAGGCTGAACGGCGGCTTGGGCTTGCGGTCGTCCACCAGCATCATGACATAGATGACGGAGATGAATGCCGTGGTCATGACGATCTTCTCGCGCAGCGACATGCGCCTGGCCAATGCCACCACCCAGGATCCCTGGAACCCCAGCGCCAGCGTGAATGTCGCGGCGAGGAGACCCGCGGTGATGGCGGCGGTGATCCACAGCGCCTGAATGGGCGCGGCCCCGCGCTGGAAGGGCATGGCGCCGGACACCAGCCGGAACGGCGGCCACTGCTCTGGTGGCATCTGCCAGGCGACATAGCCAATGATGCCCAGCACCACCAGCGCCAGCCACAGCAGGTAGCGATAGCGCCCGGTGAGCCCGACGAAGAAGGCGAGCGCATGCGCGAACATCAGGAACACGAAACCGCGCATTGCCAGCGACAGCACGAATTGCCCGGTAAGGTCAACGCTGTGCCTGGCCGCCAGGAGAATGACTCCAAAGCCCAGCGCCATCGGCAGCAGCAGGCAGACCGCACTGGTCAGCCATTTCACCGCGATCACCTGCGCGCGGCTCATGGGCAGCGTCTCCAGGAAAAGCTGGGTGCGCCCGCCGTACTCACGCACCACGAAGCGGTTGGCCAGTGCCAGCGACAGCAACGGGCCGAAGAAGACCAGCAGTCCCCACCAGGCGAACACGGGACTGCCCTGCCGTTTCGACGCCACCAGCAACGTCAGCAATTCCAGCGCGAACACCACCCACATCGCGATCAGCACACCGCGGTGCTCGCGCAGTTCCTTGCGGACCAGCGGATGCATCACGCCGGCAGCCGGTCGGTACGCGCGAAGGCGAGGAAGATGTCTTCCAGCGAGAGCCGCTGCGCGGCAGGACCGCCGGCTTCAGCAAGATCCCAGAGGGCCGGATCGGCGCGGAAGATGTTCCCGCGCAGCCGCTCGAAGCCTTCCGGCACCGCATCGCCGGCAAAGGCCATGCTGCGGACGCTCGCCCGCAGGTCCACCACGCTGCCCTCGAAGCGGGTGCGTCCGGCCTGCACGATGCCCACGCGGTCGGCGAGTTTTTCCACCTCTCCCACCAGGTGCGAGGAGAAGAACACGGTGGTGCCGCGCTCGCGCTGCAGGATCATCAGCTGGTCGTTGAACTCCGCGCGCGCCACGGGGTCCAGGCCCGCGGTGGGCTCATCCAGCAGCAGCAGGTCGGGCCGCGGCGCCAGCGCCAGCGCCAGGCCCAGCTTGGAACGCGTACCACCGGAAAGCTCCGCGGCCCGCCGTCCGGTGGGGACATCGAGCATGCGCAGCAGGCGCAGGTATTCCGCCGCATCCCACGCCGGATAGAAGCTGCCCACGAAGGCACCCAGCTGCTGCGCATTCATCCACGGATAGAAGGTGGGTTCCTGCGACACGTAGCCGATGCGCCGCTTCAGCGACACCGGCACCCGGCTGACGCGGCTGCCCAGCAATTCGATGCTGCCGCCATGCGGCGCGAGAATGCCCATCAACAGCCGCAGCGTGGTGGTCTTGCCCGCGCCATTGCGGCCCAGGAAACCGTAGACCTCGCCCTGGCGCACCGTCAGCGACAACCCATCCAGCGCCCTGACCGATCCGAAGCGGTAGATGATGTCCTCAAGCGTGAAAGCGGCGGTCATGCATCCCCGGTCTTTTTTTCTACATTACTACAGTCCGCTACGCCCACGGCGGCAGGAATGGCCTGACCGCAAGCCGCCCCTGGTAGAAGTCATCGAAGAGCCGGAACGCTTCGGGATCGTAGTTTTTCAAACCTTCAGCGCCGTTCCCCGGTTTCGGACCCGTCATCGCCATGTCGCCGTGGGTGCCGAAATACCACATGGTCAGTTCGGCGAAGTATTCGTCGGGGTTTGATCCGGCATAGCTGTTGACCCAGCGACCCTTGCTCAGAGAGACATGGTATTGGGCGTTGAATCTGCCGCGAAGCTCCTGGTCGATGCCGTAGTCGCGGATGGCATGGGAGAATTCGTGCAGACAGATGTCGCGGCCGCGGTAGCGATCCGTTTGCAGTTGCAGCAGGTTTTCCTCGCCGCAGGAGGTCAGCCGCCCGCCCATGCCGCGCGTGCGCTGGTCGCGGGTGAGGCCCTGATACTCCGCGAGCGGCTTGCCCTTGTCCTGCGCCCATTCCGGCAGGTCCGTGGTGACCTGATCCTTGCCGATGATGTGCAGTTCCACGCGGTTTCCCACCAGGTTGGCGATGACCGTTGGAGGCAGGTGGCCCAGCAGCAGCGCCAGGCGGTCGTATGCGACGTACAACGCCTGGTCCGCGACGACTTCGGGCGCTTTGACGGGAATGCCATGGAATGCCAGTTCCTTGGAAAAGAAGCCCTTGTCGGGCGGTTCCAGATGCACGATGGCGGGACGCTGCGCGGTGGGCGGTCCGGTCACTGCGCATCCAGGCAAGGGCGGCAGCGCAATGGCCAGCACCGCGAAGATGACCTTCTTCATGGTCCAGGAATTACCCTGTGGAAATGCCGGCTTCAAGGACTGACCAGCAACTCGCGCACCTCCGCGGCCCGCGCCAGCGTGTCGCGCCGCCCCAGCGCAATCAGCGCGCGCGTGTACTCGCCCTCGAACATCAGGTAGCTGGCCAGCTGCGCGCCGGCGGTGCTGCCGGCGCCGCTGACACGCAACAGCGCGCGCAGGGACTGCGGCAGGCTCGCCAAGTGTTCGATGGCGATGTCGCGCGGATCGCGCGACGGCGCGAGGAACAGGATCTTGTCGACGATGCGCGAGCCGGGCAGCAGCGTGGGGTCCAGCCGCAGGATCTGGTTCACGCGCTCGATCTGTTCCATGTCGTTGTAGATCTGGTCGGTGAACATCGTGTCCAGCGCGAAGCCGGCGAGCTGGCCAGGCGTGGGCGGCGCATGCGGCGCCGAGGGCCGCTCGGAAACACCGCCGCCGCCGGGATCGCGCATGCCGACGATGAGCAGCCGGCTCGCACCCAGGTGCATCGCCGGAGCCAGCGGCACCATCTGCCGGATGGCGCCGTCGCCGTAGTAGTCCTCCTCCACCTGCTCCGGCGGAAACATCAGCGGCACCGCGAGGCTGGCCATCAGGTGCGACAGGCCCAGCCGCGCGCGCCGGCCGATGTGGTTGTGCCCGCTCCATTCGGAGAAACCGGAGCGCCCTTCGAAGAAGGCGACCGAACGCCCCGTGGCGTAGTTGGTGCTGCACAGGGCCAGCGCATCCACGTAACCATTGCGGATGCTGCGGCCCAGGCCGCGCCAGCGCACCTCGCGGTGCAGCAGGGCGCGCAGCGGCGTGTTGTCGAACAGCGAGCGCGGCGCGGACAGCAGCGTGCCGCCCGACAGCAGCGAGATGATCCAGTGCATCCCCGTGCGCAGCATGCGGCGGCGGCGCACGTCGAAGACCTGCCCGGTGCGGAAATTCGCCCACACATGCTCGATGGCATCGACCGCCTTGTGCCAGTGCTCGGCGCGCGCGGCCAGCACCGCCGCCGCCACCGCGCCGGCCGAGGTGCCGACGACCACGCGAAAAGGGTTGGCCTGCTGCGGCAGCAGCTCCGCCACGGCCTTCAGCACGCCAACCTGGTAGGCGGCGCGCGCGCCGCCGCCGGTGAGTACCAGTGCGGGCACCGGCGGTTGCGATGGCGACTCCGGAGTCATGCGACTATGATTATTGCCCGCCGATCCCGCCCCCGGGGCGACAAGTTGCAGGAGTTCCCATGCGCGCACGTTTCCTGACCGCTTTCATCCCGCTGGCGCTGGCGGCGTTTACCGCCCCCGCCATCGCACAGGCACCCGCCATGACGCCGGCGCCGGGCCAGTCCCCCAAGCCGGTGGCCGGGCAGATGGCACCGGACTTCAAGCTGGTGGACCAGAACGGCAAGACTCATTCGCTCTCTGACTACAAGGGCAAGTGGGTGGTGGTGTACTTCTATCCCAAGGACCAAACGCCGGGCTGCACCACCGAGGCCTGCACCTTCACCGAGGACGTGTTCAAGTTCAGGAAGGCCGGCGCGCAGGTGCTGGGCATCAGCGTGGATGACCAGGCTTCGCACAAGGCCTTCGAGAAGGCGCTCTCCACCAATGCGAAGATCTCCGCCGCGAACCAGAAGGATGTCCAGGAGCACGGGC
>DATJXQ010000129.1:0-6702 GCA_035500015.1 Steroidobacteraceae bacterium | reverse complement strand
CCGCTCTCCAGCGCGAGCGCGGCCTGCGGCTCGGCCACTCCCGCCGTTTTCAGCTCCTGGCGAATGCGCGCGGGCCCCTGGCCGCGCGCTGCCAGCGTGCGCACCAGGCTTTCGGCGTAGCGGGCGTCGTCCACCAGCTGCTCGCCCGCGAGTGTGGCGACGACTTCCCGCACCACCTGCGCCGCGTAGCCCTTGCGCACCAGCGCGGCGGCCAGCTCGCCGCTGGAATATTCGCGACGGCCGAGCAACGCCAGCGCACCGGCACGCACGGCCCCGGCATCCGCCGCACGATGCTCGTCGACGACGCGTCTGGTTCCACGGCCGAATGCCATGGCGGGGCCGCTGCTAGTTCAGGCGCTCCGCCGGTTCCGCGGCCACGGCGGCGGCGGGCTTGCGCTCCGGCAGCAAGCGGGTGCGGATCTGCGCCTCGATTTCGCGGGCGGTATCCGGGTGATCCTTGAGGAACTGGCGGGCGTTCTCCTTGCCCTGGCCGATGCGCTCGCCGCGATAGCTGTACCAGGCGCCGGACTTCTCGATGATGTTCTGCGCGCTGCCCATGTCGATGATCTCGCCCTCGCGCGAGATGCCGGCACCGTACATGATCTCGAACTCGGCCTCGCGGAACGGGGGGGACACCTTGTTCTTCACCACCTTGACGCGGGTCTGGTTGCCCACGACCTCCTCGCCGTTCTTGATGGCGCCGATGCGGCGGATATCCAGCCGCACGGAGGCGTAGAACTTCAACGCGTTGCCGCCGGTGGTGGTTTCCGGATTGCCGAACATCACGCCGATCTTCATGCGGATCTGGTTGATGAAGATGACGATGGTGTTGGAACGCTTGATGTTGCCGGTAAGCTTGCGCAGCGCCTGCGACATCAGGCGCGCGTGCAGCCCGACCTGCAGCTCGCCCATCTCGCCCTCGATCTCGGCCCTGGGCGTGAGCGCGGCCACCGAATCCACGACCACCACATCCACCGCGCCGGAGCGCACCAGCATGTCGGTGATTTCCAGCGCCTGCTCGCCGGTATCCGGCTGCGAGACCAGCAGGTCGTCGATATTGACGCCCAGCTTCTGCGCATAGGAGGGATCGAGCGCGTGCTCGGCATCGACGAACGCCGCGGTGCCGCCGGATTTCTGGACTTCGGCCACAACCTGTAACGTGAGCGTGGTCTTGCCGGAGGACTCCGGACCGTAGATTTCCACGACGCGGCCGCGAGGCAGCCCGCCGATGCCGAGCGCGATATCCAGCCCCAGCGAACCGGTGGAAACGGCCTCCACATCATAGGAGGCGCTGGCATCGCCGAGGCGCATGACCGAACCCTTGCCGAACTGCTTTTCGATCTGGCCGAGCGCGGCGGCGAGCGCCTTCTTGCGGTTTTCTTCCATGGAACATGCCTCGGGGCTGGTTGGATGTTGGCGGCAATCATGCCACAGAGTACTGTACGTGTATACAGTATTTCTGCTGCGTTTGCCCTGAAACGCAGCTTGCGTTCAGGGCTCGACCAGCAAACCCATGGCGACGACCACCGCATGCCGGCGCACTGCGTCCCGGTCGCCGGCGAAGCGGCGCTGGATGGCCAGCACCCCCGCCGAACCGTTTTCCAGCCGCTGCGCGCGGCAGAACCACACCTGGCCCACCGGATGCGCGTCGGTGCCGCCATCCGGTCCGGCCACCCCGCTGACGGAAACCGCGCGCTGCACGTCGCCGACGATCAGCGCGCCGACCGCCATCTCGATCACGGTCTGTTCGCTGACCGCGCCGTGCGTGGCCAGCGTGCCGGGCGCCACGCCCAGCTGCCGGTGCTTGGCCTCGTTGGAATAGGCGACGAAGCCGCAGCGGAACCAGCGCGAGCTGCCGGGCACATCGGTGATGAGCTTGGCCAGGTAGCCGCCGGTGCAGGATTCGGCCGTGGCCACCGTGAGGCCACGCGTGAACAGCGATTCGCCGAGGCGCGTGGCCAGCAGCGCGAGATCATTGTCGGACGGCACGTGGTCCGCTGCGTCCCGGGCATCGGAGGCGGCGGACCGGCTGCCGGCTGGCGGCAAGATTTATGCCGCCTGTTTCGACGCGGCCGCATCGCGCGTGCGCTTTTCCTGCGCCCTGCCCAGCCCGAACGACAATGCCGCCCAGCCTCCCGACAGCAGCACCGCAATGCCCGCCAGCATCGGCTGCACCGACATCAGCTTGGCGAGGCCGGTGTAGATGAAGGCATTGACGAAGTCCGCGCCGCGGAACACGGCCCCGTCCACGATGTTCTTGGCCTTGAACTTCTCTTCGCGGCTCACCACCGGCCACAGCGATTCGCGCGCCACGTTGGAGATGCCGAAATTGGCCGCGCGCTGGCAGGCCTGGAACGCCGCCACCGCGAACAGCGCGGAGGTGAACATGAGTCCGATGAAGCCGGCCACGAACACCAGCGGCTGCACCGCCAGTGTCGCGCCGGTGCCGACGGATTTGATGATGCGCCCGGTGCCCAGCACCTGCACCACCAGCGACAGGATGCCTACCCACGTATAGATGGTGGAGAAGATGCTGGTGCGCGCCTTCATGTCCGCCGTGTACGAGGCCACGATGTGGGCCTGGGTCAGGTACAGGAAGGTGCCGAGCAGCGACAGCAGGAACACCCACAGTCCGATGCCGCCCAGGTAGGAGGACTTGAACAGCAGCCCGAAGCCCTCGAGCACGCTGCCGCCCATGGGTCTCTTTTCGCGGCCCGCGCTGGCGGACCTGAAGTCCGGATTCGCTGCCTGCAACTCCGCCGCGGCTGCCTCCAGCCGGTTGGCGCAGAAGATGGCGACGATCAGCAGCACACCGGCCACCAGCAGCAGGTTCGGGATGCCCAGCGGCCCGATCAGCAGCTTGTTGACCTGCGGACCGACGATGTTGCCCAGCGAGCCGCCCGCGGCGATGAAACCGAACAGCCGCTTGCCCTGCTCGGAGGAGTACAGGTCCGACTGGAAGGTCCAGAAGATCGAAACGGTGAACACGGAGAACACCGTGATCCACATGAAGAAGGCCTTGGATACGATACCCGGCGCGACATTGGTCTTCAGCAGGAACCAGAAGATCAGCATGTTGGCGACCAGGAACAGGTAGGTCGCCGGCACGAAGCGCTGGCGCGGCAGCTTGGCTGCTATGGCGGCCTGCAGCGGCGCGGTGAACAGCGACACGATGAAGGTGCCGAGGAACAGCCAGGGCAGATCCTGCGGTCCGCCGCGAATGCCGAACGAATCGCGCAGCGGCAACAGCATGTAGTAGGTGGACAGCAGGAAGAAGAAGTACAGGAAGGACCACAGCAGCGCCCTGCCTTCCCCCGACTTGGCGTTGACCAGCTTCTTGACGAGCGTTTCCATCCGGCCAGCATAGCCCGGGGCCACGGGTCTGCGCCACCTTCGGTAAGCGCAACCATGAATGCTCCGGCCCGTGATGATAGTGGCCTATCCGCGGCAACTGACCGCGGCCGGGCGGCGCGTCAGAATGAGGGCGTGGAACCCGAAATGAAACCTGCGCCACCGCTGGCTGCGGACAACTGCCTGTTCCTGGACCTGGACGGCACGCTGCTGGACCTGCGCGCCGATCCGGCCGCGATCCACGTGGATGCGCGGCTGCAGCAGCTGCTCAGCCATTGCGCAACGCGGCTGGACGGCGCGCTGGCCATCATCTCCGGCCGGCCGATCGCCGATCTGGATGCCAGCTTCGCGCCGCTGCGCTTCGCGGCCGCGGGCATCCACGGACTGGAATGGCGCGGCACGGATGGCGTGACCGTGGCGCCGCCAGCGCCGGCCGGCGAGCTGCGCGCGATGGTTGCCCCGCTGGCGGCCGCGGTGCAGGCCATGCCCATGGCACAGCTCGAGGACAAGGGCGCGAGCCTCGCACTGCACTGGCGCCGCGCGCCGCGGCACGCGCCGGCGCTGCGCCGGCTGGCGGAAAGCACACTGCAGCAGCTGGGTCCGCAGTTCCGGCTGCTGGAGGGCAACTGCGTCATCGAGCTGCTGCCGCGCGGCGCCAACAAGGGCGAAGCGGTGCGCGAATTCCTGCGTCGCCCGCCCTTCGTGGGGCGCCGCCCGGTGTACGTGGGCGACGACCTCACCGACGTACCCGGCTTTGCGGCCGCGCGCGCGGCCGGCGGCTACGGCATCGCCGTGGGCACGCGCGTGGCGGCCGAGTATCGCCTGCCCGACGTGGACGCGGTGCGCGCCTGGCTGGGTGACGGCCATGAATGAGCCGCAGGCGCTGGATCTCGCGGTGGTCGGCAACTGCCAGGTCGGCGCGCTGCTGGATGCGCGCGGGCGACTGGTATGGATGTGCCTGCCGCAGCCCGACGGTGATCCGGTCTTTTCGGCGCTGCTGCAGCCGGAACTAGGCGAATCGCGGCGCGGCGTGTTCGCCATCGAGCTGACCGGGCTGGCGGAGAGCCGCCAGGGATACCTGCGCAATACCGCCATCCTGGAAACCGTATTGACCGCGGCGGATGGCAGCGCACTGCGCATCATCGACTTCTGCCCGCGCTTCAATGCGCGCGGCCGCGTCTTCCGGCCGGCCTCGCTGGTGCGCATCGTCGAACCGCTCGCGGGGCGGCCGCGCGCATGCTTCCGCCTGACTCCGACGCAGCGCTACGGACACGCGCTGGCGAGCGCGGGCCGCGGCAGCCACCACCTGGATTTCGAGGCCGCGGACTGGCGCTGGCGCCTCACCACCGATGCCTCGCTGCTGCAGCTGGAGAACGGCACGCCGACCGTCATCGATGGGCCGCTGGCCTTCGTGCTGGGGCCGCAGGAATCCATCGAGGAGGCGCCGCGCGTGCTGGCCGCCACCTGGCTCGACGAGACGCGCGCCTACTGGCAGGAATGGGTGCGGAGCCTCGCCGTGCCGTTCGAATGGCAGGAAGAAGTGATCCGCGCGGCCATCACGCTGAAGCTGTGCACCTTCGACGATTCGGGCGCGCTGCTGGCCGCGCTCACCACTTCCATTCCGGAGAGCGCCGGCAGCGGGCGCAACTGGGATTACCGCTTCTGCTGGCTGCGCGATGCCTACTTCACCGTGCAGGCGCTGAACCGCCTCGGCGCCACGCGCACCATGGAAGGTTACCTGCACTACATCGACCGCGTGGTGGTGGCGGCCGGCGATGCGCCGCTGCAGCCGGTCTACCGCATTTCGGGTACGGGCGAGATGCTCGAGCAGGTGATCGACTCGCTGCCGGGCTTCCTCGGCATGGGCCCGGTGCGCGTGGGCAACCAGGCCGCCGAGCAGATCCAGCACGATGTCTATGGCGCGGTGATCCTCGCGCTGGCGCAGCTGTTCTTCGACGAGCGGCTGGTCAGTCCCGGCGACGAGCGGCTGTTCCGCGAGCTCACCAAGCTCGGCGAGCGCGCGTTCCGCTTCCACGACCAGCCGGACGCCGGGCCGTGGGAATTCCGCGGCACGGCGCGCGCGCACACGTATTCCTCCGCGATGTCCTGGGCCGGCTGCGACCGCCTGGCGCGCATCGCCACGCGGCTGCGGCTGGCCGCGGATGCGCAGCACTGGCGCGCGCGCGCCGACGCCATGCGCGGGCACATCATGGAGCGTGCCTGGCATCCGGCGCGCGGCGCGTTCGTCGCGGCGCTGGACGGCACCGAGGACCTGGATGCCTCGGTGCTGCTGCTGCCCGAGCTGAACTTCATCGAGGGCAAGGATCCGCGCTTCATCCAGACCGTCGACACCATCGGCCGCGAGCTGCGCGAGGGCGACCTGCTGTTCCGCTACCGCCATGCCGACGACTTCGGCCGCCCCGAGACCGCCTTCACCGTGTGCGCGTTCTGGCACGTGAACGCGCTGGCCGCCACCGGCCGCGTCGAGGAGGCGCGCGCGCAGTTCACCGCGCTGCTGGCGCGGCGCAACCACGTGGGGCTGCTGTCCGAGGACATCCACCCGGCGAGCGGCGCGCAATGGGGCAATTTCCCGCAGACCTATAGTATGGTCGGGATCATCAACTGCGCGCTGCGCCTGTCCCGCTCCTGGGATGCGTCACTGTAGGACTTGCCATGCCGCTCAAACCGCTGCCGACCAACGCCCAGGACTGGCCGCGCTACCTGCGCCGCATCCTGCTGCGCTACGTGCTGCCGTTCGTGGCCGCGGCCGCGGTGCTGGCGCTGCTGTTCGTGCCCTACATCAGCCGCCTGTCCTTCGGCGAGCTGCGGCCGGGCGCGATCCGCAACTTCCTGTTCGCGGCGGTGGTCATCGGCGCGGCATTGTTCGCGCTGGCGGTGGGCCTGTCGGTGCGGCTGCTCGTCAACCGCTGGATCCGGCTGCTGCTGGGCGACATCCGCGCGCGGCGCTTCCTGGATGACGCGGCCACCGACAGCGACTCCGCGCCCATCCTCAAGCGCGTGCGCGCGGTGATGCGCGAGCTGGAGGAACACCAGCGCATCGAGATCGAATTCCGCGAGAACTGGACGCCGCAGGCGCTGCAGCAGGTGGTGCGCGAACACCTGGACGACTGCGCGATGCTGGTGGTGTCGAACCGCGAACCCTACATCCATCGCCGCAGCGCGGCCGGCGACATCACCGTGCAGGTGCCGGCCAGCGGCATCGTCGAGAAAGCGCCGGCTGCGGATGTCGCCCAGCAGCAGGCGGATCCAGCGGTTCACCAGCAGCCGCACCGACAGACCCACGGCCAGTGCGAACATCGCGGCGCCGATCACGACCAGGCCGATCAGGAA
>DATJXQ010000128.1:0-22535 GCA_035500015.1 Steroidobacteraceae bacterium | reverse complement strand
CGGCGAGCAGCTGACATGCCTGGTCGAGGTTGTTGTCGAGACGCCGCAGCAGGCGATCGATGTCGGGCTGCAGCGACGCATCCGCTTCACCGTCGCGCAGCGTCCGGCGGGCTGCGGCCACATGCAGCGCGCGCGCATCGTCGATCACCGCGAGGTTGGTCTGCATGCGTCCGAGCAGCGGCATCGTGCGCGCGACTTCGTGGGCCAGCGAATCGATGGTCTGGATGCGCAGGCGCTGCGGCAGCTCGGCGGGGCTCCATCCCCGGCGCGCGAGCTGCGCGCGCACCGCCGCGCAGGCCGCTGTCCACGTGGCGTGGTCCGGATGCGCGGGATCGATGCCGTCCTCGAGCGCGAGCAACACGCGCTCGCGCATTTCCGCGGCCGCCTTGCGCGTGAAGGTGATGGCCAGCACCTGCTCGGGCTCCTCGACCGCGGCCAGCGCGTGCAGGAAGCGCTGCGCGAGCACCGTAGTCTTGCCCGAGCCTGCCGGAGCCTGCAGCAGTACGTGCCGGCGCACATCCAGGGCCGCCTGGCGCGCGGGGGCGTCACTCATCGGCGTCCTCCAGGTCCTCCAGCGCGGCGCGGCGGCACAGCGCCGACAGATGGCAATGGCGGCAGGCATCGTGATCGCGGGCCAGCGTGGCGCCGCCAGTCAGATGCGCGGCGAGCAACTCCAGCAGCTCGCGCTGCCAGCGCGCGGTCGTCGACTCCCAGTCCTCGATGGGCCGCATTCCGGGCAGCATGGTGCCGGCTGCCGCGGCCACTCCTGCCATGGCTATTTCGCCGGGTTTCAGGCTGAACAGCGCGGCGGCGCGCACCGGTTCACCATGCGCGGCCAGCGCGGCCACGTACAGCGCCAGCTGCAGCGGCTCGAGTGCCCCTTCGTGCAATTTCATGCGGCCGGCCGCGCCGCTCTTGTAATCAACCAGTACGCCCGTGCCATCGGCCGTCTCGTCGACGCGGTCGATGCGCAGCTTCACGCGCGCGCCTTCCTGTGGCCATTGCAGCTGCAATTCGCGCGCACGCACGGTGAACGGCGCGCGCGCGCGCTCCAGCCGCAGCACCTCGGCCATGATTTCCAGCGTGCGTGACCGCTCGCGCTCCAGCAGTCCGGCAGGCCACCAGCGGCTGCCGGCAATGGCACCACCGCCGATCACCGCATGCCAGTGCCGTTCCAGCAATGCGTGTTCGGCTTCCGGTACCAACGCCAGCAGCGCGGCCTGATTCTGCAGCTCCTCCCAGACGGATTGCAGCAGCAGGTGCAGCAGCGTGCCGCGCAGCGGCGCGGTGAGGCCGTCGGACAGCGGCTCGGGCGGCATGGCCTTCAGCCGCCATTGCGCGTGCGCGCGGAACGGGCATTCCAGCTGCTGGCGCAGGCGCTGCTGGCCGCCGGACAAAGGCGCGTCGAGCGCGGCCGCCGCCAGCGGTGGAAACTGCTGGTCGGTCGCCGCGGCGGCCAGTCCGGTCACCGCCGTGCCGCGCGCGGCGGCGGCGGCCTTCCACGCCGCAACCGGCACGCCGGGCAGTGCCGTCGGCCGGTGATGCACGTCGCCCTCCGTCTCCGGATAGCTCAATACCAGCTCGGGCGTGCGTCGCTGCCAGCAAGACAGCGCCCATTGCGCCTGGGCGCGTCGCTCTGCCACGCCTGATTCCGGCCAGTGGTGCGCGCGCTGCTGCTGGAGCGGCACGTAGGCATCGGGCCGTGGTGGCGCCGGCCAGCGGCTTTCGGTGAGGCCCAGTACCCAGATGCCGTCATAGCCGGCCACCGGATCGGCGAGCGTACCCGTGAGCGTGATGGCGGCATCGCCCGTGGCCGGCTGATGGCGGCCCTCCCCGGCGAGCTGCCGCAGCAGGGCTGTGGCCTCGACGGCACCGAGCGGCGTCACGATGGCATCCAGGGCCGCAAACTCATCGAGCAGTTCGGTCCAGCGCCCCAGACGCTGCTGGTCGCGTGAATCCAGAGCAACGCCACCGCAGAAACCGGCCGCGGCCAGCGCCTCGCTGAAGATGCGCGCCCATTCGCCCGTGCCATGGCGCGCCTGCGCCCGGCCGGGCGCGTGCAGAAGATCGAGCCAGGCCAGCAGCCGCGCCGCCGCGGTTTCCCGCCCGGCCACGCTGGCCAGCGCCTGCCGCAACCCCTGGCTGGACCAGCTCGCCAGCGCCCATTTCTCGAAACGTCCCTGCAGGCTCCACAGCTCCCGCTGGGTGCCGAACTGGAAATAAGGGCTGCGCAGCAGGCAATACAGCTGCCCGGTGTCCAGCTCCGGCTGCAGGCAATCCAGCGCCAGCAGCGCGTCGCCGATCAGGCCCAGCAGGTGCAGCGGCGTTCCGCCCTCCACTGCCAGCAGATGCTCGCGCGACTCTGCATTGCCGGCCGCACCGGCCAGCCACCGCCACAACAACTCGCCCTGGATCTGCAATGACGGCTCGACGCAGGCGGTAATGACGAGCAGCCGCGCACCGGCGTCGGCGCGCAGACGCGCCAGGCACCAGTCGGCGCACGCCGCGAGCTCTGCATCGGCATCCGGGTAGCGCCGCAGCGATGGCGCACTCGCGTCCGCCGCGGGCGGCGGCAGCAACAGCACCGCGCCATTCCAGCACTGCTGCCGCACGAGCTCCTGCAACGGTGACAGGCGCGGTTCGCCGATGATGGCCGGTGGAGGAACGGCGCGCAGGAACTGCAGGGTCTCCCGCGGAGCCAGCCGCAACGCCAGCAGGCCGTGCGCCGCGCAACGCGCGCGCGCTTCGGCCAGAGCGTGCGCGAGCAGCAGCTCCTCCTCGCTCATGGCCCAGCGCGACAGCATGAGCAGCCCCTGCGTGGCGCGGCCGGCGGCGCGCATCAATCCGTCGGCATGCGCCGCCAGCGGCACGTCCGACTGAAGGTCCCGCAGCACCTGCTCCCACAGCGCGCGCTCCTGGCTGGCCGAGAGCAGCTGCAACGCCGGCGCCTCACCGCGCAGCACGGCGCCGCGCCACTGGCGCGCCAGCCATGTCTCCCAGGTCAGGATGTCGGGGGAAGGCCAGACCGTGCGGCCCGCCGCCTGCTGCTGGCGCGCCCAGGCCAGACGCAAGGCCGCCGCGCGATGCCGGTCGGGAACGATGAGCGCGCGGCCGGCCTCGAGCGCCGCGACGATGGCCGGATCGAGCCTGCCCGGCAGCGTGGCCCGCGCTCCCGCCTACTTGAAGCGCGCGGCCGCGTCCACCACGCGCGCGCCGGCGCCCGGGACCTGGCCGCCGCCGGGATGCCGGGACGACCAGGAATCCAGCTGTGCCTCGATGCGCTCGAACACCAGCGACAGCGTGCCGGCGTCCGGCAGGATGGTGGTGCGGAAATGGTTGCGATACGGCACGTTGAAGATGCTGCCCGGCGTGATCAGCACGTGCTTCTCTTCCAGCAGCTCGAGCGCGAACTGCTGGTCGTTGAAATCCGCCAGCACGTCGGGACGCACTTCAAGGAAGGCATACAGCGCCCCGCTGGGCGCCGTGAGCCGCAGGTACTTGCTGCGCGCGGCCGCGTTGATCACGGCCTTGCGCGATTCGTAGAGCCGTCCGCCGGGGGCGGTGAGGTCGAGGATGCTCTGGTAGCCGCCGAGCGCCGCGTGCACCGCGTGCTGCGCCGGCACGTTGCTGCACATGCGCATCGAACTGAGCAATTCCACCGCGGCGAGGTAATCCCCGGCGCGCTGCACCGCGCCGGAGAAGCTCACCCAGCCGACGCGATAGCCGGCGGCGCGATACACCTTGGACAGCCCGGACAGCGTCGCGCACAGGGTGTCGTGCACCAGCGAGGCGATGGGCACGAACTGCACGCCGTCGTAGGTGATGCCGTCGTAGATCTCGTCCGACAGGATCATCAGCTGGTGCTTCTCGGCGACGCGCGCCATGCGTTCCAGCACCTCGCGCGGATACACAGCGCCGGTGGGATTGTTCGGGTTGATCAGCACCAGCGCACGGGTGCGCGGCGTGATCAGCGCCTCGATCTCCTCCGCCTCCGGATAGAAGCGGTTCTCGGGCCGGCAGTGGTAGTGCACCGCGCGGCCGCCATTGAGCGTCACGGCGGCGGTCCACAGCGGATAATCCGGCGCGGGCACCAGTACCTCGTCGCCATCGGAGAGCAGCGCGCGCAACGTCAGGTCGATCAGCTCGGAGGTGCCATTGCCGATGAAAATGCTCTCGGTGGTGCAGCCGCGCACGCCGCGGTTCTGCTGCTGCAGCAGGATGGCTTCGCGCGCCGGATAGATGCCCTTCTGGTACGCGTAGCCCTCCGCCTGCGGCAGGTTCTGCACCAGCGCCAGCCGCAGTATCTCCGGCGTGCGGAAGCCGTACGCGCCCGGGTTGCCGATGTTCAGCGAGATGATCTCGTAGCCCTGGCGCTCGAGCTCCATGGAACGCCGCGCGAGCGCGCCGCGGATTTCATAGCGCACGTTCTTGAGTCCGTCGCTGGGCCGGAAGCTGGAGTCACGGTTCATGGTCGCGCGAGTCTACCCCCTGCCCCGCCCGCGCCACCAGCGAAGTTAGGTATGATTTCCGCGATGAAACGCATCCTGGTGGGCATCAAGCGCGTCGTGGACTTCAACGTTCGCATCCGCGTAAAAGCTGATAACAGCGGCGTCATCACCGAAGGCGTCAAGCAGGGCATCAACCCCTTCGACGAGATCGCGCTGGAAGAGGCGCTGCGGCTGAGGGAACAAGGGCTGGCCGAAGAGGTCGTGGCGGTCTCCATCGGACCGCCGGACGCGCAGAACCAGCTGCGTACGGCGCTCGCCATGGGCGCGGACCGCGCGCTGCTGGTGAATCACGCGGGAGTCATCGAACCACTCGACGCGGCGCGGATCCTGCTGAAAGTAGCCGAGCGCGAGCAGCCTTTCCTGGTGCTGCTCGGCAAGCAGGCAATCGACGACGACAACAACCAGACCGGGCAGATGCTCGCGGGACTGTGGAACCGCCCGCAGGCCACCTTTGCCTCGACGCTGGAAATCCGTGAAGGCATCGCGCGCGTGACACGCGAAGTCGATGCCGGCCTCGAAGTGCTCGAGATCGATCTGCCCGCCGTGGTCACCGCCGATCTGCGGCTCAACGAACCGCGCTTCGTGAAGCTGCCCGACATCATCAAGGCCAGGAAGAAGCCGCTCGACACGCTCGATCCGGCCGCACTCGGCGCCGCGCCACGGCCGCGGCTGACGGCGGTGCACTACGCGCCGCCGCCGGCGCGCCAGAAGGGACAGCGCGTGAAGGACGTGGCGGAACTGGTGGCCTCGCTCGCGGCGAAAGGGCTGGTCTGATGAACCGCATCCTCGTCATCGCCGAGCACGACGGCCGCAGGCTCGCCGAAGCCACCGCGCGCGCCGTGGCCTGCGCGCAGGCCATCGGCGGAGAGATTACCGTCGCGGTACTGGGCGCGGAGGTGGCGGAGCCGGCGCGCGCGGCCGCAAGTCTCGCCGGCGTGGCGCATGTGCTGACTTTCGCCGCGCCCGCCAACGCGCATGCGCTGGCGGCCGTGCAGGCGCCGCAGCTCGCCGCGGTGGCAGTTTCATTCAGCCACGTGCTCGCGCCCTCCACCACTTTCGGCAAGGACCTGCTGCCGCGTCTGGCGGCGCTGCTGGATGTGCCGGCACTCAGCGACGTGATGGCAGTGGAGACTGCGACGCGCTTCCGCCGCCCGATCTACGCCGGCAATGCCATCGTGACCATCGAGGCGGGCGAGCTGCGGCCCATCCTGGCCACGGTGAGGCTTGCCTCCTTTGAAGCCGTCGCCACCGGCGCGGCCGCCGCCGCCATCGAGGCCGTGGCGGTTCCGCCGGAGCTGCCTGCGCACACGCGTTTCATTTCGGTCACCAGCCAGGACAGTGGCCGGCCGGATCTGGCCACCGCCCGCCGCGTGGTGTCCGGCGGACGCGCGCTGGGCAGTGCGGAGAAATTCCAGCTGGTGCACGAACTGGCCGCGGTGCTTGGCGCGGCCGTGGGCGCCTCGCGCGCGGCGGTGGACGCAGGTTACGCGCCGAACGACCTGCAGGTGGGCCAGACGGGCAAGATCATCGCGCCGCAGCTGTACGTGGCGCTCGGCATCTCCGGGGCCATCCAGCACATGACCGGCATCAAGGATGCGCGCGCCATCGTGGCCATCAACAAGGATCCGGATGCCCCGATCTTCGAGGCCGCCGATTACGGCCTGGTTGCGGATCTCTTCGAAGCGGTGCCGCAGCTCATCGCAGAGCTGCGGTCACGGGGGCGCTGAAGGATCGCCTACTTGGCGTAGAGTCCCCAGAACTTGGCGATGCGCTGCCAGTTGGCGTCGCCGGACTTGATGCCGGCGAAGGTCTTCTGTGCGCCGGCCTTGTCCCTGGCGCGCAGCTGCGCCATGCCCAGCATCAGGCGGGCCTCCACCTGCATGTCGCCCTGCAGCCCGCCCTTGGCGATGCCCTGCTGCAGCTGCGCCACGGCCTTCTCGGGCTCGCCGTAGGAATAGAGAATCATCCCCAGGCTCACAGCCTTGTCGCCGGCGGGCGCCGCGGCCGCGTCGGCCTCGAGCTTGGGCAGCGTGGCACGGGCGGCGTCGGCGACCTTGGCGGTCGACTCCATGCGGCGCTGCGCGGTCGATTTTTCGGTGTCGGTGTACGCCCCGGCCCTGAGGCCGGCCTCGTACACACTGACCGTTTCGGCCGGCAGGTTGGATGACGCGGCGAGGTTGGCGAACGCGTCGTAGTCCTGCCGCAGCTTGAGGGTGCCGGTGGCCCACATCAGGCGGTACACGAACAGCCGCTGGTGCTGCTGCAGGGTGGCAATGCCGCGCACCGAGTACAGCAGCGCTTCCCAGTACTGGGGCTTGGGGTAATAAACCACGAGCGTCTCGAGGGCATCCGTGGCGCCCTCCTTGTTGCCCAGCTTCTCGTTGGCGGCCTGCAGCATCACCACGTTCTGCTCGAGCGGCGTCTGGCCGCGCTCGACCTGGGTGCTGATCAGGCTCTTGAAGAAGCGCGCCGCCTCGGCGAAGTTGTTCATCAGGAAGTAGCTCTCGCCGATCGTGGTGAACACCTGCGGATCGCCGTTGTTGCTCTTTGTCAGCTTCAGCCCGAAATCGGCGGCAGCCTGGTAGTCCTTCGCCTGGAAGGCCAGCCCCATCTGCGCCTTGATGAGGGGCACCTGCTGCGCGGGCGCGAGGAAGCCCGAATCGATCTGGCCCTGCAGGTCCTTGCGCTCCTCCACGTCGTTGCCGAGCGCGTGGTGGGCCTGGTACATCAGCGCATACGCGAAGTAGGTATCGTCCGGCTTGCGATTGGCGAAAGCGAGCACCTCCTGCGCCTTGGCGATCACCTCCGGCCAGCGCCCGGCCGAGCGCGCATCCACCGCCGCATGCCAGGTCTTGGACAGCGCCGGCGAAAGACTGGGCGGCTTCGGGGCCTGCGCGCAGGCGGGAGCGCCGTGGAAAACCCCCACGGCCATCAAGGTCACCGCCAGCGCGGAAAGGAACGACTTCGACATGTGCAACCTCAGCAAAGCACCGTCAATCGGCGAATTCACCGACGTTGGTGAAGCCCATACGGATCATGTGATTGCGCTGCGCCGAGGCCATGACGTTGGCGACCACATCGTACTTGGCCAGCGCCGACGGCCGCATCTGGATCTGCGGCTGCGGATCCTTCGCGGATTCCGTCTCGAACAGCTTGTCCAGGGCCGCGTAATTTCCCGGCGTGCCGGCCACCGGTTCGTTGTTCCACACCACGGTGCCATCCGGATCGATGTCGATGTAGATGCTCTGCGGCGGGGTTTCCTGCGGCTGCTGGTTCGGCGGCGGCAGATCCAGCTTCACCGCGTGCGTCTGCGGCGGCAGCGTCACGATCAGCATCACCAGCAGCACCAGCATCACGTCGATCAGCGGCGTCGTGTTGACGTCGCACATCGCCTCATCGGTACCCCCGCTGGAAACATTCATCGCCATGGCCAGTGTTCTCGCTCAGTTTGTCGGATTGCCCTTGGGCTCGGTCAGGAAGGCGACCTCGAGGATGCCCGCCGTCTGGATGGTATACAGCACGCGTGCCACCTGTTCGTAACGCGCGTTCTGGTCGGCTCTTATGTGCACCTGCGGCGGCTTGCGGCCGGCGGCGTACGCGGCGCTGCTCCTGTCGGCCAGCAGATGGAACAGCGCCTCGCGGTTCGGCACCCGCCCGCCGGACAGGTAGATGTTGCCTTCCGAATCCACCGACAGCGGGATGTCCTCGGGCTTGGTCTGCTGCGCGATGTTGCGCGGCGTCGGCAGCTCCACCTTCCTGACCGGCACGATCACGGGCACGGTGATCAGGAAGATGATCAGCATCACCAGCATCACGTCGACCAGCGGCGTGGTGTTGATGGTCGACAGCACCTGGTCTTCGTCGCCGCCGCTGCCCGGAATGTTCATCGCCATGGCTGTACCTTATGTAAGGTGCGTCAGCGTCCTACTTCTTGGCACCCGGGGCAGCCACGCGCGCCACCGGCACATCGGGCTTCACGCCACCGATGAGGTTCGCCTCGAGGTCGACGGTGAACTCGCGCATCACGTCCTGGATCGCCTTGTTGCGCTTCAGCAGGATGTTGTAGGCAAACACCGCCGGCACCGCCACCGCGAGACCAATGGCCGTCATGATCAGCGCCTCGCCCACGGGGCCGGCCACCTTGTCGATGGACGGCTGGCCGGAGATGCCGATGGTCAGCAACGCCTGCAGGATGCCGTACACCGTGCCGAACAGGCCGACGAACGGCGCCGTCGAGCCCACGGTGGCGAGGAAGGACAGGCCACTGGAGAGCTTGCTGTTCAGGCTGTCCACCGAACGGCCCAGCGCCATGCCCAGCCAGTCGCGCAGGCTGATGCGGTCGGAAAGCCGGCCGTCGTGGTGGGCGGCGGCGCGGATCGCGCTCTCCGCGATCACGCGGAAGTCGTCATCCTTCGGCAGCCGCTCGATGCCTTCGCGCACCGAGGCAGCGGACCAGATGTTCTTCTCCACGTTGCGCGCGGCCTTGCCGAGCCGGTACTGGTCCCAGTACTTGGTGAAGGTGATGTACCAGGACACCAGCGACATGAGGACCAGCAGGCCCAGCACGGTATAGGTGACCCCGGTTCCGTGCTGGATCAGGGCACCGAAACCATACGGATTGGCGGTAGGGGCTGCGGCAGCGGCGGCGGCAGTGGCGGCGACGTCTTCGCTCATTTGTTTCCTCGACTATGGGACCGGCATCCGGACCGGATGATGATGGTTGAGTACAAGCAGTTCCACACTATGAAATAAAGCTGGTCATCGGTCTTCCTTCAGCGAAAACCGCACAGGCTGCGGCGCGCACGCGGCAACGGGTCTTCCGTCCTCGGTACCTGGTTTCAGGCGGAACTGTTTGCCCATGCGCACGGCGGCCTCGTCGAGCCGTGGATGGGAGGAGGTTTCCGCCAGCGAGGATTCCAGGACCTTGCCCTTCACGTCCCAGCACAACTTGATCTTGACCACGCCCTCTTCACCCGCGCTCTTGGATTCGCGCGGGTAGAAATCCTCGATGTCCGGCTTGGAAATCACCACCGGTCTGGTGACTACCGGCCCATGGGCCGGCGGCGACGGCGTCGGCGGCACCGGCGGCCCGGGCGGCACCGCCTCGGTCGTCGTCTTGGCGATGATCACATCCGGCGGCGGCGGCGGCGGATTCGGAATGTCCACCAGCACCGGCGGCACCTGCACCGGCGGCATCTCGATCCTGACCGGCGGCGGCGGCGGCGGCGGCGGCGGCTGGATCTTCACTACGGGGATATCGACCTTCAAGGGCTCGGTGATGGATTTCACGAGCTTGATCGCAAAACCGCTCTTCAAAGCCCAGAACAGCAACACATGGAAGGCGACCAGAATGACCAGGAACGTGCCGCGACGCGACAGCCAGTTGCCTTCCGAATGTGTGTAAACGCCCATTGATACCCACCCAATTCCCGGTCGCGCGGCCTGCTCTCGGTTGTGGCGCCTGCGCGAAGCGCCGCAACTTAACGGCCTTCTGGCCGCCGCGCAAGTCTCACGGGCACTGTAACGCCGATTGGTGACTGGCGCCAACCATCCCGGCGCGGGGAAATCCGCGCCGCAGGCCGATCCGCCAGTCGCTACTGTGTCACCGCGCCGCGGCTCGCGCTCGATACGGAACGCGCATATTTCGCGAGCACGCCGCGTTGCGCGTACGGGCGCGGTGCGCGCCAGTTCTTGCGTCGACGCTTGATCTCCGCGGCACTCAGCCCCACCTCGATGCGCCGCTTTACTGCGTCGATGGTGATGGAATCGCCGTTGCGCAGTAAGCCGATGGGGCCCCCAAGCGCCGCCTCGGGTGAAACATGCCCCACGACGAAGCCGTGGCTGCCCCCGGAAAACCGGCCGTCGGTGATCAGGGCCACCTTGTCGCCCAGCCCGCGCCCCATGATGGCGCCGGTGGGACTCAGCATTTCCCGCATTCCCGGCCCCCCGGCCGGGCCTTCGCCACGGATCACCACCACGTCGCCGGCCTTGACCTTGCCGGCAAGGATGGCGGCAGTGGCCCGCTCCTCGCCTTCGAAGACGCGCGCGGTTCCGGTGAACGAAAGGCCTTCCTTGCCGGTGATCTTGGCCACCGCCCCGTCGGGCGCGAGGTTGCCATACAGCACGACCAGATGGCTGTTCTTCTTGACTGGAGCGGCAAGCGGCTTGATGACGTCCTGGCCATCCGGATAATCCGCGACCTGCGCCAGGTTCTCCCGTATGGTGCGCCCGGTCACCGTCAGGCAATCCCCGTGCAGCAGGCCCGCCGCCAGCAGCCGCTTCATCAGCGGCTGGATGCCGCCGATGGCAATCAGTTCAGACATAAGATAGCGGCCGCTGGGGCGCAGGTCGGCGAGCACGGGCACGCGGCGGCCGACGCGCGCGAAGTCATCCAGCGTCAGCTTCACACCGGCTTCGTGCGCGATCGCCAGCAGGTGCAGCACCGCGTTGGTGGAACCCGCCAGCGCGATGCTCACGGTGATGGCGTTCTCGAAAGCCTTCTTCGTGAGGATGTCGCGCGGCGTGATGCCCGCCGCGAGCAGCCGCACCACCGCTTCACCGGCGCGGCGGCAGTCGTCGAGCTTGTTGTCGCTCACCGCCTCCTGCGCGGAGCTGCCGGGCAGCGACAGACCGAGGGCCTCGATGGCCGAGGCCATGGTGTTGGCGGTGTACATGCCGCCGCAGCTGCCGGGACCCGGAATCGCGGTGCGCTCCACCCGCAGTACCTCGGCGTCATCCACAGTGCCCGCGGCGCGCGCGCCCACCGCCTCGAACACCGAGACGATATCGGTGTGGCCGGCACCCGGCCGGATGGTGCCGCCGTACACGAACACCGCGGGCCGGTTCAGGCGCGCGATGGCCATGGCGCAGCCGGGCATGTTCTTGTCGCAGCCGCCGATGGCCACGAAGCCGTCGAAGCCCTCCGCGCCGACCACGGCCTCGATCGAATCCGCGATGATCTCGCGCGACACCAGCGAGTAGCGCATGCCGGGCGAGCCCATCGAGATGCCGTCGGACACCGTGATGGTGTTGAACAGCACGCCCTTGCCGCCGGCGCCGTCGGCGCCTGCCACGGCGGCGCGCGCCAGCTGGTCGATGTGCATGTTGCAGGGCGTGAGGTCGGCCCAGGTGGAGGCGATGCCGACCTGCGGGCGCGTGAAATCCGCATCCTGGAAACCCACCGCCCGCAGCATGGCGCGCGCGGGAGCATTCTTCAGGCCATCCACGACAAGCCTGGAGTGCTGGCGCGGGTCGAACTTCGTGCTGCGGGATTTCATGGCTGGCGCGGATCCTGTGTGGGAGAACTCAATGAAACTGGTGGCGGCTCATCCGGCCGGTTGCATCAGCAGCGCGGCCACCGCGCGCACGCCCTGCGCCTCGGCGCCCTGCGGCCGGCCCGGGCGCTCGCGCAGGTTCCAGCCGTAGATGTCCAGGTGGATCCACTTCGCGGGTTCGGCCACGAAGCGGCGCAGGAACAGCGCCGCGGTGATCGAGCCAGCCATGCCGCCGGCCGGCGCGTGGTTCAGGTCGGCGATGCGGCTGGTCAGATCCTCATCATAGGCGTCCCACAGCGGCATGGGCCACAGCGGATCGGCGAGCTGCTGTCCGGCGCGCTGCAGCCGCGCGAGCAGCTGCGCGTCTCCCCCATAGATCGGCGGCAGTTCCGGGCCGAGCGCCACGCGCGCCGCGCCGGTCAGCGTGGCGAAATCGACGATGAGATCCGGCTGCTCCTCGCCGGCCAGCGCCAGCGCGTCGGCCAGCACCAGGCGGCCTTCGGCGTCCGTGTTGGTGATCTCGACAGTGAGGCCCTTGCGCGAGCGCCACACGTCGCCGGGTCGCTGCGCGTTGCCATCCACGCTGTTCTCGACTGCGGGCACCAGCACGCGCAGGTCCAGCGGCGCATCCAGTTCGCGCAGCAGCCGCGCGGTGGCCAGCGCCGCGGCCGCGCCACCCATGTCCTTCTTCATCAGCGCCATGCCGGCGGAGGGCTTCATGTCGAGGCCGCCGGAGTCGAAGCACACGCCCTTGCCGACCAGCGTGACGCGCCGCGCACCGGGACGGCTGAAGCGCAGATCCAGCAGCCGCGCGGCGCGCGGACTGCCCTGTCCCACCGCGGCGATCAGCGGAAATCCGCGCGCCAGTTCCGCGCCGCTGGTGACGCGCAGCTCCCCGCCGTGCCCGGCCGCGAAGCGCGCCGCTTCCTGTTCCAGTTCGGCCGGGCCCAGGTCATTGGCCGGCGTGTTGATGAGGTCGCGCGCCCAGCCCGTGGCTGCGGTGGCTGCGTTCACATAGTGCAGATCGACATCGGCCAGCGGCACCAGCCGCGGCCGGCCCGGCTCACCGCGCGCACGGTAACGCTGGTAGCGGTACTGGCCGTGCGCCCAGCCCAGCGCAAACAGCGGGGCGTGCGCCGCCAACGGCGCGGCCAACCGGTAATCGCCCTGCGGCAGGCGGTCGCCAAGACCGGCGGCCAGCCAGAACCAGGCACTGGGATCGGGCGGCGTCTTGCCGAGCCCGGCCACCACGGCATTGGCAGCGCCCGCTGCATCCGGCAGCAGCAGCCAGCGTCCACGTTCGGGCTGGAAGCCGGCGGCGTCGAGCCAGGCGCACACCGCTGCCGGCTGCTGGCCGCGCCACGCGGCGTATTCCGTTTCGGCGATGCAGTGCAGGGGCAATGCCGCCGCCGCGCCGGATGCTGTCGGATCGCTGGAAAAGGACACTGGCGCATTCTAAGTGATCGGCATTCCTGACGCGTCAGCAGTTGGCCGAAAGGCGCTATAATTACGAGCTGTTTTTTTGAAGTTCCCATCACGGAGTGAAGTTCCATGCGTCTATTTGGTCCGAAGGATGTCGACAAAACCGCCTTGCGCCGCGCGCGGATCGCGATCCTGGGCTATGGCAGCCAGGGCCGCGCGCATGCGCTGAACCTGAAGGACAGCGGTTTCGACGTGGTGGTGGGCGTGCGCAGGGGCGACAGCTGGGACCAGGCAAAGCGCGACGGCCTGACCGTGATGGCCCCGGCCGAGGCCGTGAAAGGCGCCAAGCTCATCGCCATCCTGGTGCCGGACACCACGCAGAAGGCGCTGTACGCCGAGATCAAGGCGGCGATCCCGCAGGGCGCCACGCTGCTGTTCGCGCACGGCTTCAACATCCATTTCCGCCAGATCAGGCCGCGCAAGGACCTGGACGTGGTGCTGATCGCACCCAAGGGACCGGGAGGCCTGGTGCGCCGTCAATACCAGCAGGGCCGTGGTGTTCCGGCCCTCATCGCCGTTGCACAGGATGCCTCGAAGAAGGCCTTCGGCAAGGCGCTGGCCTATGCGCATGGCATCGGTGCCACGCGCGGCGGTGTGCTGGCCACCACCTTCAAGGAGGAGACCGAGACGGATCTCTTCGGGGAACAGGCGGTGCTCTGCGGCGGTGCCACCGAGCTGGTGCTGAAGGGCTTCGAGACGCTGACCGAGGCCGGCTACCAGCCCGAGGTCGCCTACTACGAGGTGCTGCACGAGCTGAAGCTCATCGTGGACCTGCTGCACGAGGGCGGGCTGGCGAAGATGCACAAGTTCATCTCCACCACCGCCAAGTGGGGCGACCTGACGCGCGGCCCGCGCGTGGTGAACCGCGGCACCAAGAAGGAGATGAAGAAGATCCTCGGCGAGATCCAGAGCGGCAAGTTCGCGCGCCAGTGGATCGCCGAGAACAAGTCCGGCCTGAAGAAGTACAACCGCCTGATGAAGGCCGACATGAACCACCGCATCGAGAAGGTCGGGGTCAAGCTGCGCGCGCGCATGCCCTGGCTGTCGGAAGAACGCGCGTAAGGCCGAGGAGCGCCATGCCCATACCCGCCACGCAGTACATCTGGTTCAACGGCAAGCTGGTCTCGTGGGACAAGGCGACGGTACACGTGCTGTCGCATGCCCTGCACTACGGCTCGTCGGTGTTCGAGGGTGTACGCGCGTACGCGACGCACCAGGGCGTGGCCATCTTCCGCCTCGCAGACCACACGCGCCGGCTGTACGACTCGGCCAAGATCTACCGCATCGCCATCCCCTTCTCCGCCGAGCAGCTCAATGCGGCGCAGCGCGAGGTGGTGGCGGTGAACGGGCTGAAGAATGGCGCGTATCTGCGGCCGGTGGCCTTCCGCGGCTATGGCGAGATCGGCGTGGCGCCGAAGATCGATCCACCGGTGGAAGTGGCGGTGGCGGCGTGGGAATGGGGCAAGTATCTCGGTGCCGGATCCGAGGCCGAGGGCGTGGACGTCTGCGTCTCCTCCTGGCAGCGCGTGGCGCCGAACACCCTGCCCGCGCTGGCCAAGGCCGCCGGCAATTATCTTTCCAGCCAGCTGATCAGCATGGAAGCCAAGCGCCTGGGCTTCGCCGAGGGCATCGGGCTGGCGCCGGATGGTACCGTCAGCGAGGGCGCGGGCGAGAACCTGTTCCTGATCCGCGATGGCGTGATCCACACGCCGGGCTTCGCGCATTCGGTGCTCGGCGGCATCACGCGCGATTCGGTCATCCGCATCGCACGCGACCTGGGTTACGAGGTGCGCGAAGGCGCGATTCCGCGCGAGCTGCTGTACATCGCGGACGAGCTGTTCTTCACCGGCACGGCCGCGGAGATCACGCCGATCCGTTCCGTGGACCGTCTGGTGATCGGCGCCGGTCGTCGCGGCCCCATCACCGAAAAGCTGCAGAAGGCCTTCTTCGGCCTGTTCACCGGCGCCACGCCCGACCGCTACGGCTGGCTGGAACCGGTGGACATGGCGGCCGTGCCGCGCGCGGCGAGCGCTTAGGGGAAGGACGTCATGGTTGCACCGAAGACGCTCTTCCAGAAAGTCTGGGAGCGGCACGAAGTCGTGCCGCAGACCGCCGATACGCCGGCGGTGCTGTACATCGACCTGCACCTGATCCACGAGGTGACCTCGCCGCAGGCTTTCAGCGAGCTGCGCACGCGCGGATTGCCCGTGCGCCGCACCGACCGCACGCTGGGCACGATGGATCACTCCACGCCGACGCGCACCGAACAGGTGTTCGGTGGCAAACCCATCACCATCGAGTCGGCCGCGAAGCAGGTGCGGCAGCTGGAAGTGAACTGCGCCGAGTTCGGCGTGGAGCTGCTGAACCTCGCCAGCGACAAGCGCGGCATCGTGCACGTGATCGGGCCGGAACTCGGCGCCACGCAGCCCGGCAAGACCATCGTGTGCGGCGACAGCCATACCAGCACGCACGGCGCCTTCGGCGCGCTGGCCTTCGGCATCGGCACCACCGAGGTGGGCCATGTGCTGGCCACGCAGTGCCTGTTGCAGACCAAGCCGAAGACGCTGGCGATCAACGTGACCGGCGCCCTGAAGCCCGGCGTGACCGCCAAGGACCTGGTGCTGGCCATCATCGGCAGGATCGGCGTCGGCGGCGGCACCGGCCACGTGATCGAGTTCCGCGGGCCGGCGATCCGCGCGCTGAACATGGACGAGCGCATGACGGTGTGCAACATGTCCATCGAGGCCGGCGCGCGCGCCGGCATGATCGCGCCCGATGAGGTGACCTTCGAATACCTCAAAGGCCGTCCGCGCGCACCGCAGGGCACCGCCTGGGACCAGGCGGTGGCCGACTGGCGCGCGCTGGCCACCGACGAGGGCGCCGTGTTCGACCGCGAGGTGACACTGGATGCCTCGCAGGTCGAGCCGATGATCACCTGGGGCACCCACCCGGGCATGGTGGCGCCGGTGGCGGGCAGCGTGCCGGCCAGCAGCGAGGATCCGGTGTTCGCCCGCGCGCTGGCCTACATGGGCTTTGCCGCAGGCCAGAAGCTCGAGGGCAGCCCCATCAACGTGGTGTTCATCGGCAGCTGCACCAACTCGCGGCTGTCGGACCTGCGTGCCGCCGCCGGCCTGCTGCGCGGGCGGCGCCTCGCACAGGGCGTGCAGATGCTGGTGGTGCCCGGTTCGCAACAGGTGAAGAAGCAGGCCGAGGCCGAGGGCCTGGACCGCGTGTTCATCGAGGCCGGTGCCGAGTGGCGCGAGTCCGGCTGCTCGATGTGCCTTGGAATGAACGGCGACACCGTCGCGAAGGGTCAGTACTCCCTCAGCACCAGCAACCGCAATTTCGAGGGCCGCCAGGGCCCGGGCGCACGCACGCTGCTGGCGAGCCCGCTGACCGCGGCGGCATCGGCGGTGCGCGGCACGATCACCGATCCCCGGAAGCTCATTTGATGGAAGCCCTCACCCGCATCGATTCGGCCACGGTGGTGCTGCCGCGGGCGGACATCGACACCGACCAGATCATCCCGGCGCGCTTCCTGCGCACCACGGTGAAGGAAGGCCTGGGCCGCGAGCTGTTCGCCGACTGGCGCTATCTCGCCGATGGCAGTCCCAACCCCGACTTCGTGCTCAACCAGCCCGCCGCGGCCGGCTGCCAGGTGCTGGTGGCCGGCGACAACTTCGGCTGCGGCTCCTCGCGCGAGCATGCCCCCTGGGCGCTCACCGATTTCGGCATCCGCGCGGTGATCAGCACCGGCTTCGCCGACATCTTCCGCTCCAACGCGCTGAAGAACGGCCTGGTGCCGGTGGTGGTGGATGCAGGCACGCTGCAGTGGCTGATCGCGCATCCCGGCGCGCACGTCGTCGTGGATCTCGCCAGCATCACGCTGCAGCTGCCCGACGGCCGCGAAGTGCCCTTTCCCATCGAACCCTTCGCGCGCTACTGCCTGATGCAGGGCGTGGACCAGCTCGGCTACCTGCTGTCGAAGGGCGAAGACATCGCGGCATACGAAAAGCGGCACGCATGAAGGCCAGCATCACGGTACTGGGTGGCGACGGCATCGGTCCGGAAGTCACGCGCGAAGGCGTGCGGGCGCTGCAGAAAGTGGCGCAGCTGTTCGGGCACGAATTCACCTTCGGCGAGCGCGACTTCGGCGGCATCGCCATCGAACGCCATGCCGACCCGCTGCCGCGCGCCACGCTCGACAGCTGCCTGGCGGCGGATGCCATCCTGCTGGGCGCGATCGGCGGACCGAAGTGGTCGGCACCGGATGCGAAGCTGCGTCCGGAGACCGGACTGCTGCAGCTGCGCCGGGAACTCGGCGTCTACGCCAACCTGCGCCCGGTGGCGGTGCACCCGGCGCTGGCGGATTCGACCACGCTGAAACCCGAGGTGGTGCGCGGCGTCGACCTGGTGTTCGTGCGCGAACTCACCGGCGGCATCTACTTCGGCGCCAAGTCCCGCACGGCCACCGAGGCCAGCGACCTGTGCAGCTACAGCGCCGCCGAGGTGGAACGCGTGACCCGCGTGGCGGCGCGCCTCGCGCGCTCGCGCCGCCGCAAGCTCACCTCCATCGACAAATCCAATGTGCTCGACACCTCGCGCCTGTGGCGCGAGGTGGTGACGCGTGTGATGCGGGACGAATTCCCCGACGTCGCCGTCGAGCACATCCTGGTGGACGCCGCGGCCATGCACCTGATCCGGCGCCCCGCCGATTTCGACGTCATCGTCACCGAGAACATGTTCGGCGACATTCTCACGGACGAGGCCTCGATGCTGGCCGGCTCGCTGGGCCTGTCGCCTTCCGCGTCCCTGGGTGATGGCCGGCGCGGCCTGTACGAGCCCATCCATGGCTCCGCGCCGGACATTGCCGGCAAGGGCATCGCCAATCCGGTGGGCACCATACTCAGCGCCGCGCTGCTGCTGCGCCATTCGCTGGGCCTCGAAGCCGAGGCGCTGGCCATCGAGCGCGCCGTGGCCGTGGCACTGGAGCGCGGCCTGCGCACCGCGGACATCGCCGCCGGCGGCAAGGCCGTGAGCACCCTTGATGCGGGTCAGGCCATTGCCGCGCTGATCAGCACCTGAGCCCCCCAGCCGTAAAACTCAGGACTTCCTGTCCTTGCCGCTCCACAGCTCGCGGTTCGCCCACGGAATGAAATACTTCCAGTTCGGTGCGTCGGTGTGGCCACCATCGTGCTGGCGCCACGCCAGCCGGCCATCGAGCAGCCCCTGATTGACCGGCGGCATCTGCTCCTTCATGTAATCGTCCGAACGGCCCATATCCTTGACACCAAGCAGCCGGAACACCGGCTGCGCGGCGATGGCCGCCATGAAGCTGCCCTGGTGATCCAGCCACTTGGCATCGCCCTGTTCGGGCACGCCATAGCTGATGAAGGTGGCGCGCGGCGCGCACAGTGCCAGCAGTTCGTTGGAATCGACGGGAATGTCGCCGGCGTTCCTGCTGCCGAAGCTGGCCTTCGCGGCGCCGTACTTCAGGAAGTTGCCGGCCATCCAGTGGTATTCGCCGCTGCCGGTGAGGTTCTCCACGGCTTCGCCGAAATTGCGCCGGTGCGGCTTTGCACCGCCCTCGCCCGAGGAGCCGATCATCACCACCGCGAAGCGCTGGTCGAAGGCCATGGTGACCAGCGCGGCCTTGCCGTAGCGCGACACGCCTTCGATGCCGACGCGCTTCGCGTCCACCGTCGGGTCGGTCTCCAGGTAATCCAGCGCGCGCGATGCGCCCCAGCCCCAGGCGCGCAGTGCGCCCCAGTCGTCGGGCTTGCGCGGCCGGCCCTTGTTGGTGAGGCCGATGATGCCCTTGGTCAGGCCGGCGCCATTGTCCGCCTGCACGCTGTTGGGGTTCAGGTAGGCATAGCCCCAGCCGGCCTCGATCAATTGCTCGGTGGCCGGCGGATCCGCGCCCGGGCGCGGTGCCGGCGGGGTAAAGCCCGGCCGGCCTGCAGGCGCCGGCGCCCCGGGCATGCGGCCGCCACCGAACATGATCATCACCGGCGCCGGTATCGCGGTGTCCTCAGGCGTCACCAGCACCAGGTCGATGTTGACCTCGATGGCGGGATAGGCGGAGTTGTCCACCTTGCCGATCAGGTGCCGCGCGTGCACGGTGCGCGGGCCGACCTTGGCATCGCTGGTCTCGACCACCGACCAGTGCACGGCCGGCACGTTCTGCGGCACGCGGCCCAGCACTTCACGCTCGAACAGCTCGACGATTTCCGGACGGCGTTTCTCCCACCACTGCTTCGCCGAAGTGACCTTCCTGCCGTTCTCCATGCGCAGCGCATCGGGCAGCTTCGGGAAGGGATTGGCCTTGGCCTCGTCGTAATTCGCGGCGTTGGGATCCTTCTCGTTGCCGCTCGGCCCGGGGCGCAGCTCGGTGATGCCGAGCTGGTCCATCATGTTCTGGTGATCCTGCGCGGTGGTCCAGTTGGCCGGCGCCGGCGGCAGATCCTGGGTTGCGCCTGCGACGGATGGCCGGGCATCGCTGGCCGTGCGGTTGGCCGTGGTGCTGCACGCCGCGATGCCCATGGCGATCGCCAGTGATGCCACCATACAGCCCAGTGCCGCGGTTACCTTGCGCTTGTCCATGCTCATCCCCCAATTTCCGGTGAGGCCTTCAGCCGCGTGCCCTTTGCAACGCCGCGGCCAGGTCGCTGCGCAGATCTTCCACCGCCTCGATGCCGATGGACAAGCGCAGCAACCCATCGACCAGGCCGGCCGCGGCGCGCGCCTCGGGCGCCATCGCGGCGTGTGTCATCGAGGCCGGATGCGCCAGCAGGCTTTCCACGCCGCCCAGTGATTCGGCCAACGAAAAGTAATGCATGCCCGCGACGAAGCGCTTCACGGCCTCGATGCCGCCATCCAGCTCGATGGTGATGATGGCCCCGAAGCCGGACTGCTGTCGCTTCGCCACTTCGTGGTCCGGATGCGCGGGCAACCCCGGGTAGTACACCTTGCGCACGCCCGGCTGTGTGGCGAGCCACGCAGCCAGTTCGCCGGCGTTGCGACCGTGCACGGCCAGCCGCGCATCCAGCGTGCGCAGGCCGCGCAGCGTGAGGAAGCTGTCGAAGGCACCCGCGGTCAGGCCCAGCGCATTCGCCCACCAGGCGAGCTGTTCGTGCAGCTCTTTCGTTTTCGCAATCGCCGCGCCGCCGACCACGTCGCTGTGGCCGTTGATGTACTTGGTGGTGGAATGCACCACGATGTCGGCACCGAGCTCCAACGGCCGCTGCCAGGCCGGCGACAGGAAGGTGTTGTCCACCACCACCAGCGTGCCCGTGCCGCGCACCTTCGCAACCAGCGCGGCAATGTCGGTGATGCGCAGCAGCGGATTGCTGGGCGTTTCGATCCACAGCAGCTCGGTCTTCTGCGCCAGCGCCGCATCCAGTGCCTGCGCATCGGCGAAACGCACGAAATCCACCTTCAGTTCGTTGCGCTTGTTCCAGGCGGTGAACAGACGGAACGTGCCGCCGTAGCAGTCGTGCGGCGCGACGATGCGCGCGCCCTGCGGCAGCAGGTGTCCCACCAGCGTGATCGCGCCCATGCCGGTGCCGGTGATGACGCCGCCGGCGCCGCCTTCCAGGTCCGCCAGCGCGTTGCCCAGCAGGTCGCGGGTGGGGTTGCCCGAGCGCGAATAGTCATAGGCCCGCTTCTCGCCATAGCCGCGGAAGGCATAGGTCGAGCTCAGGTGGATGGGCGGCACCACGGCGCCGGTGACATCGTCGGATTCCAGGCCGGCGCGCACCGAACGGGTGGTGAAGCTGGGACGGTCGGTCAAGGCGGGTCTCCGGGAACAATCAGCGACAGGACGCCGCGCAGCTGGTCGGCTTCCTTCAGGAAGGCATCATGCCCCAACAGCGAGGAAAATTCGTGCAGGCGCGCATCGGGCAGCCGCGCCGTCAGCGCGCGCATGTCGGCGATGGGCACCAGCTGGTCCTCGCGCACGGCCACCACCTCGGTGCGCACGGCGACGCGGCTGGCATCCACCTGGTGCAGGTCGATGGATTCGGACAGGCAGATGAAGGACTCGGGCCGGTTGCGCGCCGCATAGTCGCGGCCGCGCGCGCCGAGGTAATCCTCCACCGCGAACAGCGGCCGGCCCTGCTCCATGCGCGGCGGCAGGCGGAAGCGCGCGGCGAATTCCTCGGGACTGCGGTAGGTGGTCATGGCCAGCGCGCGCGCCAGCTCCAGCGCCTCGGTGGGATGGCCCGCGGCAATGCCCAGCCGCGCGATGTTGCGCTGGATGCTGCGCCAGGCCGTGGCCATGGGATGCGGCGAATCCGCGGCGCTGATGACGATCAGCCGCTCGGCGCGCTTGCCATGGCGCTCGCCGAAGGCCAGCGCCACCATGCCGCCGTAGGAAGCTCCGACGATGGCCGCGAGCCGGGGGATGCCGAGATGATCCAGCAGACGCACGATGGCCTCGGCCTGGTCGTAGCTCGAGATGCCGGGGAAGACCTGATCCGGCACGGGCCCGGTGGAGGCGCCGCTGCCGCCGATGAAGTCCATCCCCAGCACCGCCACGCGCTGCGTGTCGAGCGCCTTGCCGGGCCCGACGACTTCGTGCCACCAACCCTCGCGGCCACCCGCGGGATCGAAGACGTGCCGGCCGGCCGAGATGCCGCCCAGCGCCAGCACCACCGGCTGCCCGGGCTCCCCGCCCAGGGACCAGCCGATCCGCAGGTTTTCCAGTGTGCCGCCATGGTGCAGCGCGGTCGGGCCTGCGACCTGGAGGATGCCTTCGCGGGGCATCGCGTGTTGGCCAGTAAGTGCGTGCAAGCGCTTGATTTTACGTTCGCCCGGTACCGGCGGCAACCCGGACGCGCGCTTCCCATCGCTGTTCCATTGTGTTAATGTACTAACGCGTTAATACATCATGAAGAAGACCCATCGCCAGTTCTCGCCGCGCCACGAGGCGCAGACCGAGCGCAACCTCGTCGGCGCGCTGCTCACCCAGCGTTCGCCGGATGAACTGCGCGCCTTCCTGCGCGATCTGTGCACGCCGGCCGAACTGCAGGCCATGGCCGACCGCTGGGCCGTGGTGGAATGCCTGCAGCGCGACCTGCCCTATCGCGAGATCCATCGCGTCACCGGCGTGAGCCTCACCACCATCGGACGCGTGGCCCGCTATCTCGCCGCGGGCAACGGCGGCTACGCCCTGGCGGTCGCCCGTCTGGAGAACCTTTGAGCATGGACAAGGACACCCGCCTGAAGCTCGCCGTGCAGAAATCCGGCCGGCTCACCGACCACTCGCTGG
>DATJXQ010000127.1:0-2115 GCA_035500015.1 Steroidobacteraceae bacterium | reverse complement strand
CGGGCCGCGACGTGCTCGCCGGCGCGCAGACCGGCACCGGCAAGACGGCCGGCTTCGTGCTGCCCATCCTGCAGAAGCTGCAGGCGCGCCGCGGCGCCGCGCCGCGCGCGCTGATCCTCACGCCCACGCGCGAGCTGGCCGCACAGGTCGCCGAAAGCGTGCGCCATTATGGCCGCCACACCGACCTGCGCTCGCAGGTGATCTTCGGCGGGGTCTCCGAGCGGCCGCAGATCGCCGCGCTGCGCGGCGGCTGCGACATCCTCATCGCGACGCCCGGCCGACTGCTGGACCTCGCCAACCAGAAATGCGTATCGCTGGCCGAAGTCGGCATCTTCGTGCTCGACGAGGCCGACCGCATGCTCGACATGGGCTTCATCCACGACATCAAGCGCGTGCGCGCGCTGCTGCCGAAAGAGCGGCAGAACCTGCTGTTCTCGGCCACCTACTCGCAGGACATCCGCCGGCTGGCGGAGAACCTGCTGCGCGATCCGCTCAGTGTCGAGGTCGCGCCGCCCAACCGCACCGCCGACAAGGTGGAGCAGGTCAGCTACCGGCTGCCGAAGGAGCACAAGCGCCACCTGCTCGCGCACCTGATCAACGAAGGCAACTGGCACCAGGTACTGGTGTTCACGCGCACCAAGCATGGCGCCAACCGCCTGGCCGAACAGCTGGAGCGTGCCGGCATTTCAGCCCTGCCCATCCACGGCAACAAGAGCCAGAACGCGCGCGTGCGCGCACTGGCGGATTTCAAGGACAACCGCATCGTGGCGCTGGTGGCCACCGAGGTTGCCGCCCGCGGCCTGGACATCAAGGAACTGCCCTACGTGGTCAATTACGAACTGCCGAACGTGCCCGAGGACTACGTGCACCGCATCGGCCGCACCGCGCGCGCCGGCTCGACCGGCAAGGCAATCTCGCTGGTGTCGCCCGACGAGGCGCCTTACCTCAAGGACATCGTGAAGCTGCTGGGCAGGGACATCCCCTCCCTGCCGTTGCCGGCGTTCACCATCAGCGAGCCGGTGCACCAGCCGCGTCAGCCGCAGCCGGCGCACCGCCCTCCGGCGCAGCAGTCGGCGCCGGCGCCGCGGCGCCAGCCGCAGCCGGCGCATCATGGACGGCGGCACCAGGGGCAGCGTCCGCCACGGGGGCCGGCTCCGCGACGCGCGTGAAGTAGATCCTGCCCTCCCTGGCGGCAATGTAGATGTGCAGCCGCTGCAGCAGGTCGGTGCCGATCTGGAGCGGCGACTCGCTCACGCACTGATCGAAGCCGATCGCGCGCGACTGGCGGTCCGAGGTGGTCGGCACGCAGATGGATTTCATGTCGTCGCGCAGCCAGACCTGCACGTCCTTCATCTCCAGGCCCTTGGCGGTCAGGCCCATGGAGCGGTAACTGGAACCCGGGCCGCCGGGCCCATGGTTCGTACCGGGCGAATTGTGGTCGAAGCCGAAGAACAAGCTGGTCACCTTCTCGCTGATCACCGTCGCGCGGCCCCGCGTGTTGAGCGAGGTCTCCACACGCTTGCCGTCGACCTCCATCGGGAAGATCAGCAGGCCGGAAGAATCGGCGTACAGGGGAACTTCGGTGAACTGGCCGCCCCAGTACACCTGCTGCCCCTTGCAGGCATAGGTCTGCTTGAACAGGTTCAGCTTCCGGTGCGCGAGGTCCAGCTCCATGTCGGCGGCGTTGACGAACTGCGACGACAGCGGACCGAGCACCGGGCGCCCCCTGAACATCGGAATCGGCTGCTGTGAAGGGGGCTGCACATACAGGTTCCACCCGGCGAAATTCACCGCACCGACCAGCATGCTGGGCACGATGGTCATCTGCGGATAGAACATGCCATGGTCCGAGCTGGTCTGCAGGTTGCGCTGATCCTGGAACTGCAGGCCAAGCTGCTCCGCGACGGCGCGATTCACCATCGCCACTCCGGAAGACAGTTGCAGCACCATCCACACGTCATGCCCGTTGACCTTGACGGGCAGCAGCACCGCTCCCGCGGGGCCCAGCTCCACATCCACCGCAGCGATCAGCTGCAGCTTGCAGGCCGCTTGCGCCGGCACCATGGCGATGACCGGCAGCACTGCGGCAGCCACCAGGGAAACCCATTTCCGCTT